>JAJXXB010000244.1 GCA_021781315.1 Actinomycetes bacterium
GCGCAGTTCCTCGGCCGTGGCGCTCGCGTCGGGGCGCAACACGACGCAACACAGGGGTCGCTCGTCCCACTTGGGGTCGGGCACAGCCACCACCGCGGCCTCGAAGACGGCCGGGTGGGCCATCACGTTGCTCTCGAGCTCGACCGAGCTGATCCACTCCCCACCGGACTTGATCACGTCCTTCGAACGGTCACTGATCACCATGAAGCCCTCGGCGTCGAGGGTGCCGATGTCACCGGTCTTGAGCCAGCCGTCGTGGAAGCGCTCGGGCGCGTCGACGCCGTAGTACGAGCCGGTGATCCAGGGGCCGCGGATCTCGAACTCACCGACGGTCTTGCCGTCGCGCGGCATGACCTCGCCGGCGTCGTTCGTGATGCGCAGCTCCACACCCGCGACCACTCGCCCGGCCTTGACCTCGTAGTCGATCTCCTGGTCACGGGGGGTACCCGCGGGCGGGATCGCGACCGCGGCCAAGGGACTGGTCTCGGTCATGCCCCAGCCCTGGATCACGCGCAGTCCGTAGCGGTCGCGGAACCCCTCGATCAGGTGGCGCGGCACGGCCGCCCCACCGGCGAGAACCGCGCGCAGGCTCGAGAAGTCGGCGGACGGGTCGGTCTCGGCGACGTGCAGGACGTCGTTCCAGATCGTTGGCACCCCCAAGGAGACCGTGGGTCGCAGCTCGCGGATCATGGTGATGATCGGTGCGCCCTGGAGGAACATTTGGGGCATGATCAGCTCGGTGCCGGCGAAGAAGGCCGTGTAGACGACCCCCCACGCGTTGACGTGGAACATGGGCACGATGAGAAGGCACCGGTCGGCCTCGCACAGGCCGATCGAGTTGGCGGTCATCGAGGCCAACGAGTGCAGCCACAGCGAACGGTGCGAGTAGACCACCCCCTTGGGGTTGCCGGTGGTGCCCGAGGTGTAACACATGATCGCCGCGTCACGCTCGTTGAGCTCGGGCCACTCGAAACCCGCCTTGTGCGACTCGATCAGGGTCTCGTAGTCGAGCGTCTCGCCCAGGGCGCCGCTCTCGTCGGGGCCGCACACGATGATGTGACGCACCTGGGGGATCTCGTCGCGGATCTTGGCGAAGACCGGAATCAGGGTGTGGTCGATGATGATGACTGAGTCGCCGCCGTCGTTGATCACGAAGGACAGCTGCTCGGGGAAGAGCCGGATGTTGAGCGTGTGCAGCACCGCCCCCATCGCCGGCACGGCGAGGTAGGCCTCCATGTGGTTCTGGTTGTTCCACATGAAGGTGCCCACCCGATCCCCCGGGCCGACGCCGAGTTCACTCAGGGCCGCCGCCAGGCGCTCGGCGCGCTTGGCGATCTCGTAGAACGTGGCCTCCTTGATCCCACCGGGGGTGACCGTGAAGACCTTCTTGTTGGCGTAGAGCCACTCGCCGTGGTTAATGATCCGCTTGATCGTCAGCGGTGCGTCCTGCATCGTGCTCTGCATCAATCCCCCTTGTGCCGGCACTCTCGATGCTACAAAGTCCGCGGCGGGCGCTTCACCACGAGGCCGCGCCGGGGGTGACCGGCGCCGGCAGGCTGGTCGCGCCCTGGAGGGCAGCGTCAACGGCGGCCGCCGCGCTGCGCCCCTCGGCGATCGCCCAGACGATCAGGCTCTGGCCGCGCACGGCGTCACCGCAGGCGAAGACCGGCGTGCCATCGATCGGCAGGCGCCACGACGCGTCGACCGCCAGGGTCGAACGGGGTCCGATGGCGTTCTCGCCCACGGCGAGCGCTGCCGTCTCGGGTCCGGTGAAGCCGGCGGCGATCAGCACCAGGGTGGTCGCGACTTCGTGGGTGGCCCCGGTGGTGTGATCGCGCACCGTGATGGCCTCGAGGGAGGAATCGCCGAGGAATGCGAGGGTCTCGGTGGCGAACCAGCGCTCGCCACCCTCCTCGTGGGCCGACGTGGTCTTAAACAGCCGGGCCATGGTGGGCCAGGGTTGGTCGGCGGGGCGCGTGTCCGGGGGACGTTCCATGATCTCGATCTGGGTAACGGAGCGGGCTCCCTGGCGGTGCGCGGTTCCCAGGCAGTCCGCGCCGGTGTCGCCGCCGCCGAGGATGACGACGTCGCGACCCCGGGCGTCAATGGTGGGAGTGGTGGCGTCACGCACCGCCCGATTCGCCGCTTCGAGGTAGGTCATGGCCGGATACACGCCCTCGAGGTCGGCTCCGGGAGCGGGAATGAGACGTGGAATGGTCGATCCGATCGCGAGCACCACCGCGTCAAAGCGACCCTGGAGCTCGGCCAGGGTCGTCGCACCCTCGCCGATCGGTGAGTTGACGTGGAAGGTGATCCCCGAGGCCTCGAGGACCGACAGGCGGCGGTCCAGGACGGCCTTTTCCATCTTGAATTCGGGAATGCCGTAGCGCAGCAGACCGCCGATCGCGTCGGCGCGCTCGAAGACCTCGACCTCGTGGCCGACGCTCGCGAGTTGGGCGGCGGCGGCGAGTCCCGACGGGCCCGACCCGACCACCGCGACGCGGCGCCCGCTCGGGGCGACGTCGAGTGCCTCGCGCGCGAGCCCCGAGGCGAAGGCGTGTTCGATGATCTCGTACTCGATGCGCTCGATGGTCACCGGCTGGTCGGCGATGCCCACGACGCAGGCCGACTCACACGGCGCCGGGCAGAGGCGTCCCGTGAACTCCGGGAAGTTGTTGGTCGCGAGCAGCTGACGCGCCGCCCGATCCCAGTGCGAGAGGTAGACGAGGTCGTTGAAGGCTGGGATGCGGTTGCCGAGTGGGCAGCCCTGCATGCAAAAGGGGATGCCGCAGTCCATGCAGCGCGAGGCCTGCGCGGAGATCGCGGCGTCGTCTTGGGGTTCATAGACCTCGCGCCAGTCGCGCAGGCGAACCGGCACCGGCCGGTACGAGGGGCCACGCCGCGGCGTCTCGAGGAATCCGGTCGGCTTACCCACGCTGGTTCTCGCGAATCTTCTGGTACTCGGAGGTCTCGACGCGCACGAAGTCGATGCGCGCGCGTCGCCAGTCCGCGAGGATCCTCGCGGCCGCGACGGACTCGGTCTCGGCCTGGTAACGGGTCAGCAGGGCCGCGAGGCGCTCGTCGTCGTCGGCCTCGAGGGGGTCGACCTCGTAGACCCCGCCGCTCAAGTGGTCGTAGACCTCACCTAGCGGGTCGTAGAGGAAGATCGTGCCGCCCGACATGCCGGCCGCGAGGTTGCGTCCGACCCGCCCGAGGATGGCCACCACGCCGCCGGTCATGTACTCGCACGCGTGATCCCCGGTGCCCTCGACGACCACGGTCGCGCCGGAGTTGCGTACCGCGCAGCGCTCGCCGACCACGCCGGCGATGAATATCTCGCCACTGGTGGCGCCGTATCCCACGACGTTGCCCGCGATGACGTTCTCGGCGGCCACGAAGGTCGACTCCCGCGGGGCCGCGACGACGATGCGTCCGCCCGAGAGGCCCTTGCCGAGGTAGTCGTTGGCGTCGCCGCGCAGTCGCAGCGTCAGGCCCCTAGGGATGAAGGCGCCCAGACTCTGGCCCGCCGAACCCGTCAGGTCGATCTCGATGGTGTCGTCCTCGAGCGCCGCGGCCCCGAGGGCTCGGGTGATCGCCGATCCGGTCAGGGTGCCGACTGCGCGGTGCACGTTCTCGATGTCGCGCGCGAGGCGCAGCGAGCGTCCCTGGCGAGCGGCCGAGACGGCCTCGTCGAGGAAGGTCCAGTCGAGGGCCGCGTCGAGACCGTGGGCCTGCTTGGCGCTCTGGCGCCGCTGATCGGGCGCCACGGGAGCGAGCAGCGGGCGTAGATCGAGGTCGGAGTGCGCTTGGCCGGTCGATTCGACCTCGAGGCGCGACGTGTCGCCGATCACCTCGTCCAGGGTGCGCGCTCCCATCATCGCGAGGTATTCGCGCACCTCGTCGGCGATGAACTCGAAGAAGTTCTCCACGAACTCGGGCTTGCCGGTGAAGCGCTCGCGCAACACGGGATTCTGGGTCGCGATGCCGACCGGGCAGGTGTCGAGGTGGCACACGCGCATCATCACGCAGCCCGACACGACGAGAGGCGCCGTGGCGAACCCGAACTCCTCGGCGCCGAGCAGCGCGGCGATCACCACGTCGCGCCCGGTCTTGAGCTGACCGTCGACCTGGACGACCACGCGGTTGCGCAGGCCGTTGGCGGCCAGGGTCTGGTGGGTCTCGGCGAGCCCGATCTCCCAGGGCGTGCCGGCGTGCTTGAGCGACGTGAGTGGTGCGGCGCCGGTCCCCCCGTCGTGACCCGAGATCAGAATGACGTCGGCGTGCGCCTTCGCCACACCCGCCGCGATGGTGCCCACACCCTGCTCGGAGACCAGTTTGACGTGAATGCGCGCCTGATCGTTTGCGTTCTTCAAGTCGTAGATCAGCTGGGCCAGGTCCTCAATCGAGTAGATGTCGTGGTGCGGTGGCGGGGAGATCAGCCCGACCCCGGGGGTCGAGTGACGGGTCTTGGCAATCCAGGGATAGACCTTGGATCCCGGCAGCTGACCGCCCTCACCGGGCTTGGCGCCTTGGGCCATCTTGATCTGGATGTCGTCGGCGTTGACCAGGAAGCGGCTCGTCACTCCGAAGCGGCCCGAGGCCACCTGCTTGATCGCCGATCGGCGATTGTTGAGTGGATCAGAGGTGTCAAAGCGCTCCTCGTCCTCTCCCCCCTCGCCGGTGTTGGATTTTCCCCCGAGGCGATTCATCGCGACGGCGAGCGTCTCGTGGGCTTCGGCCGAGATCGACCCGTAGGACATGGCGCCGGTCGAGAAGCGCTTGATGATCGACGCCGCGCTCTCGACTTCGTCGATCGGTATCGGCGTCGCCGCTTTCTTCAGGTGCAGCAGTCCGCGCAGTGTGACCTCGCCGCTGGCCTGGTCGTCGATGAGTTTCGTGTACTCCTTGAAGATGTCGTAGCGGCCCTCGCGGGTCGCGTGCTGAAGCTTCTGGACCGTACGCGGGTTGAATAGGTGCAGCTCGCCATCGCGGCGCCACTGGTACTCGCCGCGGTTGCGCAAGTGAACCGGCGACGTACTCGCGAAGGCGTCGCTGTGCCAGGTCAGGACGGTGGCGGCCACGTGCTCCAAAGTCACCCCACCCAGCCGCGAGCGCATCCCGGGGAAGTAGGCGTCGAGCACGCTCTGGGAGATCCCGATGGTCTCGAAGAGCTGAGAGCCCACGTAGCTCGCCACCGTGCTCACACCCATCTTCGACATCGTCTTGACGATGCCCTTCGTGAGGGCCTTGGCGTACTGGTAGCGCGCGGCCCGCGCGCTGACTTCGCTCAGTTCGCCCTCAGCGACGAGTGAGTCGATGGTCTCATAGGCCAGGTAGGGACAGACCGCCGAGGCGCCGAATCCGAGCAGGAGCGCCACGTGGTGGACCTCGCGCACGTCGCCAGCCTCGAGCACGAGCGCGGCGTTCGTGCGCAGGTGCTCGTCGACGAGGCGGTGGTGGACGGCCGAGGTGAGTAGCAGGCTCGGAATCGCCGCGAGATCCGCGCTCGCGTTGCGATCCGACAGGATCACGATGTTCGCGCCCGAGCGCACCGCGTCAACGACCCGGTCGCAGATGGCGCCCAGCGCCGCGGCCAGGCGCTCGCCGGCACTGGCGTCGCCCGTGGCCGCGAAGAGGCCGTCGACGGCCGCGGTGCGAAAACCCCGCACCCGCGTGCTCTCGTCGATGTAGCGCAGTTTGGCCAGGTCCTCGACCGAGAGCACCGGCGAGGCCAAGACGATCTGGTGGCAGTGCTGGGGCGACTCGCTCAGTAGGTTCTCCTCGCCGCCGAGACCCACTCGCGTCGAGGTGACGAGTTCCTCGCGGATCGCGTCGAGGGGCGGATTCGTCACCTGAGCGAAGAGCTGGCTGAAGAAGTCAAAGAGCGAGTGCGGCTGATGCGAGAGGGCGGGCAACGCGGTGTCGGTGCCCATGGAGCCAATGGGCTCCTCGCCGACGCGGGCCATGTGGCGCACGATGAGGCGCAGATCCTCTTCGGAGTACCCGAAGCTCTTCTGCTGGCGCAGGATCGTCGCGTGACTCGGTGTGAGCATCGACCGGTCCTCGATCTCGTCGAGGGAGACCTGCTCGGCAGCGAGCCAGTCGCCGTAGGGGGCGCGATGGGACAGGTCGTCCTTGAGCTCGTCGTCGTCGACGATTCGTCCCGCCGCGACGTCGACCAGGAAGATGCGACCGGGCTGAAGGCGGCCCTTGCGCTCGATGTTTGCCGGGTCGATGGGCAGGACCCCCACCTCGCTCGCGAAGATGACACGCCGGTCCTTGGTCACCCAGTAGCGCGCCGGCCGCAGCCCGTTGCGGTCCAGCACCGCGCCGACGATTCGCCCGTCACAGAAGGTCACCGAAGCGGGTCCGTCCCAGGGCTCCATCAGGGCTGCGTGGTAACGGTAGAAGTCGCGTCGCTCGGCGTCCATCGCCGTCGAACGCTCCCAGGCTTCGGGGATCATCATCAAGATGGCGTGGGGCAGGCTGCGCCCCGACTGGACGAGGAGCTCGACGACCTCGTCGAAGCTCGCCGAGTCGCTCATGTTCGCGGTCACGATCGGTGCGAGTTCAGAGACGTCGAGGGGCAAGAGGTCGCTACGCAACGTCGACTCGCGCGCCGTGATCCAGTTGCGGTTCCCGCGCACGGTGTTGATCTCACCGTTGTGGGCGATGTAGCGGAAGGGCTGGGCGAGCTCCCATCGGGGCAGGGTGTTCGTGGAGAACCGCGAGTGCACCACTGCGATCGCCGACGTGAGGCGCTCATCGCGCAGGTCCGCGAAGTAGTTGCGCAGCTGGGGCGCGGAGAGCATCCCCTTGTAGATGAGAACGTGGGCCGAGCACGAGGCGGCGTAGAGATCGCTCGAGTGCTCGATCACCTTGCGCGCGCTGAACAGGGCTCGCTCGAGGTGCACGTCGTCGCCCTCGGCGACGATCAGCTCCATGACGAATCGCGGCTCGCTGCTGGCCGACGTGGGCCCGAGCAGGGAGCTGTCGACGGGAACCGGTCGCCAGCCGGCCGAGCGCAGCCCGACGCGGCGCAGACCC
Organism: Actinomycetes bacterium; assembly: GCA_021781315.1. The sequence goes on from JAJXXB010000244.1 coordinate 7,048, forward strand.
GCGTCGGTGATGGCGCGAATCTCGTCGTCACTGGCGCCTGCGGGCACCATCCAGTGGGCGACGCCGTAGTGGCCCGCGGCGGGCACGTTCTCAAAGACCGCACGAATGAAGGCGTCGGGCATCTGGATCAATACGCCGGCCCCGTCGCCGGAATCCACGTCGGCGCCGGTGGCCCCGCGGTGCTCGAGGTTCTCAAGGATCGTTAGGGCGTCGGTGACCGTCTGGTGGCTTGGGGACGCCGTGAGGTCCGCCACCATGCCGACGCCACACGCGTCGTGTTCGAAAGAGGGGTCGTAGAGTTCTGTCATCGCGTTACCTCGGGGCAACGCTGACCCGCCCACATCATACCGAAACTTGGTTGTGTCCTGGTCGGCCTACTCTGGGGACATGTCAACACGTCGCGTCGTTGTCGTCGGTGGCGGCATCATCGGACTGACCAGCGCCTACCGATTGGCCCGCGCGGGACACGACGTCGTCCTCTGCGATCCGGCCCTCGGCCGGGGTGCGACGTGGGCCGCCGCCGGGATGATCGCGCCGTCGGCGGAGATCGCCCCGGGTGAGGAGAGCAACTACCGACTCCAGCGCCGCGCGCTCGGCGCGTGGCGCGAACTTGGCGACGACTTGGAAGAACTCGTGGGCGAGAACGTGGGCATCTACCAGCGCGGCACCCTGCTCGCGGGATTTGACGCGAGCGACCGACGACTCTTGGAGCAGTTCGCTCAGATCGCCGGCGAGTTCGAGGCTCCCATGCGTCGTGTGACGCGCGCGGAGTCACCGCAGGTCTTCCTCGGACTCACCCCGCGCATCAACGACGGACTCATCATGGACGACGACGCCTGGCTCGACCCCGACCAGGCGGTGGACCTCCTGCGCCGGGGGCTCGGCGCACTGGGAGCGACCATCATCGACGAACGGGTTGAGCGGGTGGGCGCGGACGCGGCGGGCGTCATCGTCGAAACGGCCTACCAGACGATCCACGCGCACGCCGGAGTACTGGCGACGGGCTCGACGGCGCTGCCCGAGGGGGCCCAAACCAGTGGTGAGCACGTCATCCGCCCGATCCGTGGCATCACGGTGCGCGTCAATGGACTGGACCGCAGCGACCAGCCCATGATCCGCGCCTTCGTTCGTGGGCGCGCGTTCTACATGGTCAGTCGCCCCGAGGGCTACTGCGTGCTGGGCGCGACCGCCGAGGAGCGCAGCGAGCTCGTGGTCGAAGTCGGTGAGCTCGCGCGGCTGCTGCGCGACGCGCTCGACGTCGTGCCGTCTCTCGAGACCGCGGCGATCGCCGAGCTTCGCTACGGACTACGACCGGCCAGCGCCGACCTGGCACCCTTCTTCGAGGAGATCCAGCCGCGCGGCTGGGCCTGGGTGTCGGGCCACTACCGCCACGGCGTCACCCTCGCTCCCCTGGCCGCAATGGACAGCGCCGACTTCGTCGCCGCGCGAGCCTGATGCGGGTCAACGGCGAGTTGCGCGGCGGCGGGCCGATCAGCGTGCGAGCCCTGCTCGACGAAATGAACCTCGACGGGCGCGGCGTGGCGGTGGCGCGCAACGGAGAGATCGTGCCCCGATCGTCCTGGGAGAGCGAGATCGTCGGTACCGAGGATGTGATCGAGATCGTCACGGCCGCCGCGGGTGGCTGAAATCGGGCTCATCAACGCCACCGGCTAAACTCACTCTCT
>JAJXXB010000250.1 GCA_021781315.1 Actinomycetes bacterium
CGTCATGACGACCAGCACGAGGCGATGGTCGTCGATGGGTGGGCTGAAGCGGGCGCGCGCCCGCGAGCGCGCGGTCGCGTCACGCGCGAGCGAGGCGATTTCCTCGCGTAGGGGCACTCCGGTCACGACGTCGCGCGGGCCACTCGCCACCTGGGCCACGCAGCGAGCGCGCGCGAAGCGCGCGAGGAGTCGCTGGGTCGCACCGGGAGTCGCGTCGAGGTCGACCAGCACGAGGGGCCGCCGCCAGAGCGCCGCGGCCAGCCCGGCGGGCAACGCCGCGTAGCCGCCGAAGGAGACGACCACCGAGGGCCGCCAGCGTGCGACGAGCCAGCACGCGCGCGCCGTCGCGACCGCCAGTCCCGCGAGCGCCCTCAGGTTTTCGCCCAACGCCCCGCCACGCACCGATCGACGGAGGCCGCGCCCGGGCAGGGTGACGAGTTCGATCGGACCGCCACCGAGCAGCGCACCCTCCTGACCGCGTTGACTGCCCACGTAGACGAGCGACTCGGCGGCGAGCCCACTGGCGAGGAGTGCCGCGGCAACGCTCTGCATCGGAAAGATGTGACCTCCCGTGCCGCCTCCGGCGAGCACGACCTTTGCCATCAGCGCCCTCGCGGGCGTCCGTAGCCGTGGGGGTCACGACGTGGCGAGCCGCCGCCCAAGACGTCGCGATAGGTCGAGACGTTGTGCTCGCGAATCGTCACGTCACCCGCCCGGCTGCGGTCGTGGGCCACGTTATAGAGCAGTCCCACCGCTGCCAGTTCGGTGATCAGCGCCGTTCCCCCGTAGGAGAAGAACGGCAACGGGATGCCGGTCACCGCCCACCAGCCGACTACGGAGAAGATGTTGATGATGGCCTCGAGCGTGATCCAGGTTGTCACCCCGACGGCCACCAGTTGATAGACGGGGTTCGAGCACGTGCGCGCCACGCGCAGTCCGGCGAAGAGGAACCAGACGAAGAGTCCCAAGACGACGAGGGATCCCACGTAGCCCAGCTCCTCGCCGATGATGGTGAAGATGAAGTCCGTGTGCGGGTTCGGCAGGAGTCCCCACTTCTCACGGCTGTGTCCCAGCCCCAGCCCGGTGAGGCCCCCCGCGCCCAGACCGATCTTGGATTGGGTCAACTGATAACCGCTGCCCAGGGGGTCGAGGTTGGGGTGCAGGAAGGAGAAGAACCGCGAGGCGGCATAGGGTTTGGCCAGCATGTAGGCGCCGAAGACGACGATGCCCAGCCCGGCGATGCGCGTCAGGAGTCGCCGTGACAGTCCAGCGACCGCCAGCATGACGTAACCGATCGCGAGCACCACCGATGACGTGCCGATGTCGGGTTCGAGGATGATGAGCCCCGCGCCGACGAGCACCGGCAGGGTCCAGAGGAAGAGCTGACGAGCGTGCCCCAACTCGTTGTGGTGGCGCTGGACGAGCCAGGCGACGTAGAGCACGGTGCAGAGCTTGAACAGCTCGGAGGGCTGCAGGTTGATCAGCTTGAGGTTGAGCCATCGCTGGCCGCCGTTGGCCGAGACTCCCACCAACTCGACCGCGACCAGCAGTCCCAGCCCCACGAAGGTCAGGTGGCGCGCGTAGCGCACGAGCTGGTCGAGGCGCACCCGAGCCATCACGTAGAACGCCGCGAGGCCGAAGACCAGGTAGGCGGCGTCATGGATCAACAGCGCCCACGAGCTCGCGCCGTTCGCGCTCGACTGGCCCTCGCTGGCCGACGCCACGGCGATCGTGCCAAAGGTGACGAGCAGCGTGGTCACGACGAGGAGCATGCGCCCGTTGGCGTCCCCGCGCGGCAGCGGCTGCAACAGCCAGGCGAGGCGTCCGCGGCGTTCCGGCCGCTCGATGCCCCTCGTCGCGGTCGCCGTGCGAGCCATCTAGACCACCTTCGCGATCTTGAGGAAGTCCCCGTAGAAGATGCCCAGCGCCAGGGCCGCGAGCAGTCCGGCGAGGATCCAGAAGCGAATGATGACGGTGGTCTCGGGCCAACCCTTCAGTTCGAAGTGGTGGTGAAAGGGGGCCATGCGAAAGACGCGACGCCCCCAGAGCCGGAAGCTGATCACCTGGAGGATCACCGAGGCCGTCTCGGCGACGAACAGGCCACCGAGCACGATGAGCAGGAGGTCGAGGTTCATCAACAGGCACAGCGCGCCCAGCCCCGTACCCACGGCCAGCGAGCCCGTGTCGCCCATCATGATGCGCGCCGGTGACGCGTTCCACCATAGAAAGCCCAGGCAGCCGCCGACCAGGGCCACCGCGACGAGACCCAGGTCGAGCGCGGCGTGCAGGTGATAAATGGAGAAGTGGCGAAACTGCCAGTAGCCGATGATCGACAGCACACCGAAGTCGAACGTCGCCGCCCCCGCCGCCAGGCCGTCCAAGCCGTCGGTCAGATTCACCGCGTTGGACGTCGCGACGATCACGAAGACCGCGAGCAGCAGCCAGCCCACGACCGTGAGGTTCCACCCGGGCAGCGAGAAGCGAGTGAAGGAGAGATTCGTCGAGGTGCGCACCCAGTACAGCGACAGCACGGCGAAGGCCGCCGCGATCGTGAGTTGACCGACCAGCTTGCCGCGCTTGTTGAGTCCGAGGTTGCGCTCGTTGCGAATGCCGATGTAGTCGTCGGCGAATCCGAGCAACCCCGACGCCACCGTCACCGACATGACGAGGACTCCGGCACGCGTGAAGTCGAGATACGTACCGACGTGACCCATGAGATAGCCCACCACCGCGGCGCCGACGATCACGACACCGCCCATCGTGGGCGTGCCGGCCTTCGCGTGATGCGTGGCCGGGCCGTCTTCACGAATGCGCTGGCCCATCGAACGTCGCTGGAGGAAGCGAATCCACAGCGGCGTGATCAACAGCGAGCACAGGAACGCCACGCCCCCCGACTCCATGAGACTCAGCATCGGTTCAGCCCCAGAAGCTCGCGCGCGACCACTCGGTCATCGAACGGCAGGCTCTCGTCGCCCACGCGTTGGAACGTCTCGTGGCCTTTGCCGGCCACCACCACGACGTCGCCCGCGCGCGCCTGCGCCAGGGCTTCGCCGATGGCGGCGCGCCGATCGACTACGCGCCCCACCGGCGACCCCTCAAGCACTCCCGACATGATGGCATCAATGATGGCATCGGGCGACTCGCTCCTCGGGTTATCCGAGGTCACGATGGTGAAATCCGAGAGCTCGGTGGCGACCCGGCCCATCTCGGGGCGCTTGGCGCGATCGCGTTCGCCCCCACAGCCAAAGACCGTCGTGATGCGTGCGCCGGGCGCCAGGGCGCGCACGTCGCGCAACAGCCGGCGCAGCCCCTCGGGAGTGTGCGCGTAGTCCACCACCACCGTGGCGTCCGGACCCTTAATCACCTCGAGGCGACCGGGCACCGGGCGAACGGCCTCCATGGCAGCGGCCAGCACCGCGTCGTGCGCGCCGAGCGCCGCCATGATCTCCAGGGCTACGAGGGCGTTGTCCACGTTGTAGCCACCCACGAGGGGCGTGGTCACGGGAAGCCCGCGCCAGGTGAAGGACGTCCCGTCGAGGCTCGTGACCACATCCGTGGCGTCGTCACGGCGCACCCGCGTCACCGGAAGGCTCGTCGCGTCGGCGAGGCGCTCGCCGTAGGGGTCGTCGACCCAGACGATGGCGCGCTGGGAGTGCTCGGGAGTGAAGAGGAGCGACTTGGCCGCGAAGTACTGCTCCATCGTCTCGTGATAGTCCAGATGGTCGTGGCTCAGGTTGGTGAAGCCCGCGACCGGGAAACGGAGACCGTCGACGCGCCCCTGGTCCAGTGCGTGGCTCGAAACCTCGAGCGCGACGATGGAGCGCGCCCGGCTCGCGTCGAACCCCGTGACCAGCCCGTCGAGAGTGCGCATCAGTTCCGGTGGCGCCGGCGTCGTGCGCTCGTTGGTGAGAGTGCCGATGTTCGCCCCGTTCCAACCAACCAGGCGCGCGAGTTCGGCGACCAACGTCGTCACGGTCGTCTTGCCGTTGGTGCCCGTCACCCCGACGAGTTCCACGGCCCTCTCGGGATGTCCCACGATCGCCGCGCTGGCTTCGGCCAGCAGGGCGCGCAACTGGGTCTGCGGAACGACCACGACGGGAACGCCCGCGGGAATCGCGTGGGCGGCGACGACCGCGACGGCCCCGCGCGCCACGGCGTCGGCCACGTGCGCCTCGCCGTGGTCGCCGTGGCCCGCCATGGCAAAGAAGAGCGATCCCTCGGCGCACGCGCGCGAGTCGATCTGGACACTGGTCACTTCGAGGTGCCCCGTGGCGACGTCGAACGCCTGATCGTCGAGTAGGTCGCCGAGGTGCATCAGGTCACGTCCGATCCGAAGCTCGCCGAACCCTTGAGCGGGTGAACGATCGTGCCGTTGGAGGGGATGTCGTAGTGGTGCAGGGCGTAGCTCATCACCTGCTGGAAGACGGGGGCGGCCGCCGAGCCGCCGAAGATCGTCGTCAACGGGCGCTGCAGAACCACGATCATCGACAGTACCGGCGCCTCGGCCGGCGCGAATCCGACGAAGGTCGCGTTGTAGGCACCGGTGAGGAGTTTGTCCTTGCCCGGATAGGGAATCGACGCGGTTCCGGTCTTGCCGGCCACGGCGTACCCCGGGATGATCGCGTTGGTCCCGGTACCTTCGAGCACCACCTGCTCGAGCATGCGCTTCATCGTCTCGTCCACGGACGCCGAGAGCACCTCGTGGGTTGCGCTCGAGGGCGTGGACTTCATGGTGCCGTTGGCGTAGACGTAGCCGCGCACGAGTTTGGGGGCGACGTAGACGCCGCCGTTGGCGATCGTGTTGTAGGCGTCAAGGACCTGGATCGGCGGCACGGCGTCGACCTGGCCGATGGGTAGCGCGGCGGCGTCGCTGCCGTACCAGTTCGCAGCGTTCACGAGCAGACCCGCGGTCTCGCCGGGATAGTTGACCGGCGTGACCTGGCCGAAGCCCAGCCGCTCGACCTGGGCGAGAAGACCGGCCTCGCCCACGCGCCGGCCGATTAGGTAGGTGCCGATGTTCGAGGACTGGGCGAGCACCTGGGTCACGGTGAGATGCTCGGTTCCGTGGTTCTCGGCGTCGTGGAAGTACCGCCCACCGACCATCGCGCCGTTGGGCACCGTGATCACCGTGTTCGGCGTCACGACCCCGGCCTGGAGCGCGGCGGAGAAGGTCACGACCTTAAAGACCGAGCCGGGCTCGTAGGCCTGGGTGAAGGTCAGATTGTTGATGGTCTGCTCGATGCCCGGCACGCCGATGCTCTGGCCCCACGCGGGAACCGGTCCCAGCACGCCCGCCTTGGTCTTGGTGTTGACGAGGGACGCGTCGGCGAGTATCTCACCGGTCTTCACGTCCATGACGACGGCGACGCCGGTGATGGCTTGGGTCGCCAGCAGCTGACGCGCGAGTGCCCGCTCGGCGACGAACTGCAGCGACGAATCGAGCGTCAGCTCCAGACCCACGCCCGGCTTCGCGGGACGGATCACGCGAGACACCGAGCTCGGTAGGTTCACCCCCGACGCCGAGACGTACGCCCGCGTGATCCCACTCTGGCCCGCGAGCAGCGACTGATACTCGTACTCGAGTCCCGCCGAGCCCGATCCCGCCGCGTTCGTGCCGCCGATCAGTGACGTGGCGACGGGACCGTTGGGGTACGTACGCACCGACGAGTCCTGCACCACGATGCCGGGAAAGGCCATCGACGCCAACTGGCGTCCCGACGTGAGATCGAGCGCGTTGTTGACGATCACGTAGCCGTTGTGGTGCTGGGACAAAAGCGCGATCAACTTGGCCACGGGGACCTTCACGATCGGCGACATGGCCTGAGCCTCGGTGACCGGGTGGTCGATCTGGATGTCGTCGGCGATCACGAGCGAGGTCGGCCGCGAGACCGCGAGGATCTGCCCGTAGCGGTCGTAGATCCCCGCGCGCAGGGCCGTCGTCGTCAGATCCTCGCGCACCTGAGCGACCGAGAGGGCCTCCCAGTGAGAGTGCTGACGTACCTGAACGACGAAGAGCTCACCGGCCAGGGCCACGAAGGCCGCCAGGGCCACGCCACGCAGCAGGCGCATGCGTCGACCCATCGACAACGGTCGCCGCTTCGAGATAGCGGTACTTCGCGTGTGAGAGGTCGTGAGGTGACTGGTCACCGATTCGTCCTTGATGTGACCGGTGCGTAACCCGAAAACTTCGGCAGCGGCAAGGGCGCATCAAGCGACGTGGAGGGTACTTGGATGATGGTGACGGGATCAACCAAGCGCAGCGCGCCAGCCCGCGCCGCGATCTGCCCCGGCGCCGCCTCGTTGGTGAGGGTGCCCACCTGCAACGCGTAGTTGGATTCGGCCTGCAACAGCTGGCTCTGGAGTTCGTGCAATTGCACCTGGCGATTCGCCACGAGCATCGATCCGGTGATGGACAGCGCGAGAGCGACGAAGACGATCACGCCGGACTTGCGAATGGCGCTCGATCCGCGCCACAGGGAGCGGATCGCGTTGCGCCGCGGGGCGCCGGCCCGGTGCGCCGGCGGACGCGTGGTGGGAATTGGGCGTCGACGAGGTGCGGCGACGCGCCCCGGAAGGGTGATGACGCTCATGGCAGCACCCGATAGGCCACGCGCAGACGAGCCGATCTCGCCCGCGGATTCTGCGCCACTTCCTCGGGCCGAGCAAGGATCGCGCTCGCCTTCGCGACGCGATAGCGGTGCACGGCCCCGCAGACGCACCCGAGTTCGGGTGGGCAGTGGCACCCGCCCGTGGTGGCCTCGTGGAACATCGACTTGACGAGCCGGTCTTCTCCCGAGTGATACGAGATGACGGCGACGACGCCACCCACCGCAACGACGTCGAGCGCCGCCGCAAGACCGTCCTCGAGCTGTCGTTGCTCTTCATTGACCGCGACGCGCAGCGCCTGGTACACGCGGGTGGCCACGTGTCCGCGTCGACGCGCCGCGGCGGGCACGGCCCGCTCGACCGCGGCGTTCAACTCGAACGTCGTCGTCGGCTGGTCCTCGAGGAGGGCCCGCGCGATCGCCCGCGAGAAACGGTCCTCGCCGTTCTCGCGCAACAGGCGAGTGAGCTCGTGCTCATCCACCTGAGCCAAGAACTGGGCCGCCGTGACGCCGCGCGTGGTGTCCATGCGCATGTCCAGCGGTGCGTCGGCGCGAAAGGAGAATCCGCGCGAGGCCTCGTCGAGCTGATGGGACGACACGCCCAGGTCCATCAGGACCCCGACGATCGGGTCTCCCCCGACGAACTGCGACTGCTCGGCGAGAACGCGGGCGAGGTCGCCGAAGGCGGCGTCCACGATGACCACGCGCTCGCCCATTGCCTCGAGCCGTTGGGCGGCCGCCGCGCGCGCCGCCGGGTCCCGGTCGATGCCGACGAGGCGCACCCGACCGTTGGCGGTGAGAATCGCGGCGGCGTGTCCCCCACCACCCAACGTGGCGTCGACCACCACGCCGGCCTCGAGGCCGGTGAAGATCTCGACGATGCGATCGGCGAGAACGGGGACGTGGTAGTTGTCAGGGGCCATCTGCAGCCGGTCAATCGAAAGTGCGCGAACACGGGCGGAGGAGTTGGCATTCTCCGCACTTTCGATTGACCGGCTGCACGTGGTCCTCGACCTGGATGGCGCTACCCCCTTCACTCGTCACTGCCCTGTCGGAACGCGAGCTCCGCAGGATTGACCATGCGGTCGAACGTGGACGGCGCCCAGAGCTCGACGTGATCGAGGGCGCCGACGATCAGGACCTCGCCATCGAGTTGGGCGTACTCGCGAATGGACGGGGGCAGCGCGAAGCGACCCTGCCGATCGAACTCGACGTCCGAGGAGTTGGCGGCCCAGTAGCGCGCCTGTTGACGCTCCGCGGAGCCGCCGCTGCGCGCTTGGGCGAGTCGCTCCTCACTCTGACGGGCGAACTCGCCGGGTGTCCACAGCGCGACGCACCCCTCGCTGTTGGGGCTGAGGTGACCACCGCGTTCAAACTCGGAGCGGAATCGGGCAGGCAGGATCAGTCGGCCCTTGGCATCCAGCGTGTGCTGAAACTGACCGACGAACCCGAGCATCTGTGCCTCCCGGGGGGCTCGCACGACCCCCACTTCGTGACACAATACACCACTTTCCACCAAAATCCACCCGTTTCACCCACAACGTGGGCGCAACCACCCCCCGGCTCCCGCGCGGGCGTGACGGATCGATGAAAGGGGTGATAAAGAGATCGGCGAAGGGGCGACCTAGAGGATCGGAGAGGGGCCGATGTCCCCGCCCCCGGAGGCCGCGAGCACCCGCTCGACCACGGACTCGTCGAGCGCGAGGGATCCCACGGTGTGGTGTTCAAGGGCGGCCAGCAGCCCCTCGGGCACCTCGCGTAGGCAGTCCAGAACATCGCGCGCGTCCCTCGCCGGGATCATGCTCGAGAGGAAGACGCCCTCTCGCACGCGCCACTGCGTGACGCCGACCACCTTGCGAGCGCCGACGAAGACCTCACCGGGGCCTCGGCCGGCGAAGCACACGACGCGGTGGCTCGCGTCGCCTTCGAGTCCCCCGCCGTGGACGATGAGCGGTTCGGCGACAAACGGGGCGAGCGCACTCGCCCACCACTGGCCCACCAGTTGCGACGATTCTCGGGCGTCACCACGCCAGCGGGGGTCGCCGACGGGGATCCACCAATCCACCCATAGGTCGCCCGGGGACACCAGGACGACACCGCCGCCGCCACGACGT
>JAJXXB010000005.1 GCA_021781315.1 Actinomycetes bacterium
AGGTGCCGCGCATCATGACCTCGTGGTTGCCCCGGCGCGTGCCGTAGCTGTTGAAGTCCTGGGGGGCGACGCCCTTGGCGGTGAGGTACAGCCCCGCGGGCACGCTCGCGCGGATGTTGCCCGCCGGCGAGATGTGGTCAGTCGTGACCGAGTCGCCGAGCTTGGCGAGCACGCGCGCTCCGAGAACGTCGCTGACGACGCCCGGTTCGGGGGTGAGCCCGGCGAAGTACGGGGGCAGCTTCACGTAGGTCGAGTCGTCGTCCCACGCGTAGGTGACGGCGTTGGTCGTCGGCACCGCCTGCCAGCGCTCGTCGCCGCTGAAGGCGCTCGCGTAGCGCTCCTGGAACATCGCGGGGGTCAGCGAGGCGCGCACGGCCTCGGCGACCTCGGCGTCGGTCGGCCAGAGGTCGGCGAGCATCACCGGCTGGCCGTCGCTGCCGACGCCGAGCGGCTCGCTCGACAGGTCGATGTCGATCGTGCCGGCGAGGGCGTAGGCGACGACGAGCGGCGGGCTCGCGAGGTAGTTCTGCTTCACGTCGGGGTGGATCCGACCCTCGAAGTTCCGGTTGCCCGAGAGCACCGAGACGACCGAGAGGTCGTGGGCGTTCACGGCCTCCGAGACGCCCGCCAGCAGCGGCCCGGTGTTGCCGATGCAGGTCGTGCAGCCGAAACCGGCCAGGTAGAAGCCGAGCTGGTCGAGCGGGGTGACGAGGTCGGCGCGCTCGAGGTAGTCCATGACGACCCGGCTGCCGGGCGCGAGCGAGGTCTTCACCCAGGGCTTGGCCGTCAGGCCCTTGGCGACGGCCCGGCGGGCGACGAGGCCCGCGGCCACGAGCACGGCCGGGTTCGAGGTGTTGGTGCACGAGGTGATCGCGGCCACCGTCACCGCGCCGTCGCGCAGCGACGCGGCGTAGTCGGTGCCCTCGACGGTGATGGGCTCGCGCCCGAGCGCGCCGCGGAAGGCGCCGCGCGCGCCCGACAGTGAGACGCGGTCCTGGGGACGCTTGGGCCCGGCGAGGCTCGGCTCGACGGTCGCGAGGTCGAGCTCGGCGTACTCGGAGTAGGTGGGCTCGCTCACGGTGTGGTCGTGCCAGACGCCCTGGGCCTTTGCGTAGGCCTCGACGAGGGCGAGGTGGTCGGCGCTGCGGCCGGTGAAGGCCAGGTAGTCGAGCGTGACCTGGTCGATCGGGAAGATCGTGCAGGTCGCGCCGTACTCGGGCGACATGTTGCCGATGGTCGCGCGGGTCTCGAGCGAGAGCGCGGCGACGCCCGGGCCGTAGGCCTCCACGAACTTGCCGACCACGCCGTGGCGGCGCAGCAGTTCGGTGATGGTGAGCACCACGTCGGTCGCCGTGACGCCCTCGCGGGTCGACCCGGTCAGGCGCAGGCCGACGACCGGCGGGATGAGCATGGAGGTCGGCTGGCCGAGCATGCCGGCCTCGGCCTCGATGCCGCCGACGCCCCAGCCGAGCACGCCCAGCCCGTTCACCATGGTGGTGTGGCTGTCGGTGCCGACGACGGTGTCGAGGTAGGCGACGCCCTCGTGTTCGAAGACCACGCGCGCGAGGTGCTCGAGGTTGACCTGGTGGCAGATGCCCATGCCCGGGGGCACGACGCGGAACCGGTCAAAGGAGCTCTGGGCCCACTTCAAAAAGGTGTAGCGCTCGACGTTGCGGTCGTACTCGATGGCGACGTTCTCGTCGTAGCTCGTCGGTGAGCCCGTGCGCTCGAGGATCACCGAGTGGTCGATGACCATCTCGACGGGCACGAGCGGGTTGATCTTCGCGGGATCGCCGCCCAGGGCGATGATCGCGTCGCGCATGCTCGCCAGGTCCACGACGGCCGGCACGCCGGTGAGGTCCTGCATCAAGACCCGCTCAGGGGTGAAGGCGATCTCGCGGGCGTCGTCACCCGCCGCCTCGCCGTGGCGCGTCGGCGTCTCGGCCCAGCGCGCCAGCGCCTCGATGTCGGCGGCGCGCACCTTGTGACCGTCCTCGTGGCGCAGCAGGTTCTCGAGCAGGACCTTGATCGAGTAGGGGAGCTTGTCGACGCCGAACGTCGCCAGGGCGTCCGCGCGCAGCGAGTAGTACGTGAGACCCTTGCCGTTGACGGTGAGCGTGCTGGCGGAGCCGAAGGAGTTGAGTGAGGTCATCCCTCTATTCTGCCCCCTCCGGCGGGGTCGCGTTTCTGGCTTCGAGCCCGGACGTGCGAGACTGACCCGATGGGCTCAACGTACGAGATCTTGGCGGAGCGCCTCGCGCGGTCCTTCGATCGCCTGGCACCGGGTACGGACCCGGTGCTTCGCACCTCGGAGCGCGCTGACTTCCAGGCCAACGGCGTGATGGCGCTCGCCAAGACCCTCGGCCGGCCCCCGCGCGACGTCGCGGCCGAGATCGCCGCCATGAACGACCTCGACGGCGTGGCCACGGTCGAGGTCGCGGGACCGGGGTTCTTGAACATCGTGCTCGAACCGGCCTTCCTCGCCGCGCAGCTGGGCGCGCTCGTCGGTGACGAACGCCTCGGGCTCGCCCGCGCCGCGTCGCCCAAGACGGTCGTCATCGACTACTCCGCCCCGAACGTCGCCAAGGAGATGCACATCGGCCACCTCCGCTCGACGGTGATCGGCGACGCGCTGGCGCGCACCGAGCGCCTGGCCGGCAACCGCGTGATCGCGCGTAACCACGTCGGCGACTGGGGAACCCCCTTTGGCATGCTGATCGAGTACCTGCTCGACCTGGGCGAGGACCGGGCGATCGCCGAGCTGTCGATCGGTGATCTGAACACCTTCTACCAGGGGGCGCGCACGGCATTTGACGCCGACGAGGCATTCCGCAGCCGCAGTCGGGCCCGGGTGGTGCTGCTCCAGGGCGGCGACGCCGAGACGCGCCGGCTCTGGCACATCCTCGTCGACCAGTCCGTCGCCTACTTCAGCCAGGTCTACGCCAAGCTCGACGTGACCCTCACGCCCGAGGACGTGGTGGGCGAGTCGTACTACAACGACGCCCTCGAGGGCGTCGTGGCTGACCTCGACGCGCTCGGACTGCTCGAGGAGAGCGACGGCGCGCGCTGTGTCTTCCCACCCGGCTTTACCAACCGCGACGGCGAACGCCTGCCGCTCATCGTCCAGAAGCGCGACGAGGGTTTCGGCTACGCCGCGACCGACCTCGCCGCCGTGCGCGACCGGGTCGGGCGGCTCGGCGCCAACGAGATGCTCTACGTGGTCGGCGCCCCCCAGGCCCAGCACTTCGCCATGGTCTTTGCCGTCGCGCGTGCCGCCGGGTGGCTGCCCGACGCCGTTCGCTGCGAGCACGTGGCCTTTGGCAGCATCCTCGGACCCGACCGCAAGATGTACAAGACCCGCAGTGGCGAGACCGTCAAGTTGGTGGACCTGCTCGACGAGGCGATCGAGCGGGCCTACGAGGCGCTCGTCGAGCGCGGCACCGACCTCGAAGACGAGCCGCGCCACGAGCTCGCCACCCAGATTGCGCGCGCCGCGATCAAGTACGCCGACCTCTCGACCGAGCGCCAGCGCGACTACGTCTTTGACCTGAACCGCATGCTCGCCTTCGAGGGTGACACCGGTCCCTACCTTCAGTACGCCCACGCGCGGCTGCGCTCGATCCTGCGCCGGGCCGGCGACGTCGATCTCGGCGCCGCCACCTTTTCCCTCGACAACGCGCCCTCGCGTGACCTGGCGCTCGGCCTGCTCGGCTGGCCCGACGCGGTCGCCTCGATGCTCGAGGGCGCGGCGCCGCACCGGCTCTGCACCTACCTCTTCGACCTCGCCCAGCGGCTCACCGCCTTCTACGAGGCCTGTCCCGTGCTGAGCGCCGAGGGCGCGGTGCGCGTTGAGCGCCTGGCGCTGTGCGAGCTCGCGGCGCGCACCCTCGCGCTCGGACTCGACGCCCTGGGCATCGCGGCGCCGGAGCGAATGTAGGCGTCGCAGGGTTCGGCGCTCAGGTGCCCTTTGGGTTGATGCAGACGCCTGAGGCCCACAGAGCGTGGATTTAAGAGTGCCCGGAGGCTCACCAGCAACCCCCAAGAGGGTCGCTGTGTGTGCGTCATCGCTCCCGCGTGACACGATGCGAGTGGTGCGCACCCTCTTTCTTCACGGCGCTGGGAGATCCGGCACAGCTGCCTGGCCACACCAGGTCGCTCTGGGATGCGACGAGTGGACGTTCCTTGATCGAGACGAAGCGGGAGACGACCCGCAACGTGACGCACAGCGAATCGTCGACGTGGTGCCTCATGGCGAAGAATGTGTCGTCGTGGCTCACTCCTACGGAGCCAACGCAGCCGTGCTGGCATCCCAGAGGTGCCCAGAGTTGGTGCGCGGGCTCGTGCTGTTCGAGCCGGCCTGTTTCGATCTCGCACGCGGTTGGGCCAACGTGGAAGCTGAGATTGCCCGGATGGCACCCGTCTTCATGGCGGCGACCGATCCGTCGGTGACTGATCTCGAGTTCTCTGCTCTTTTCGCTGCCACCTCGGGGTTAGCCGTCCCGAGTCTTGCTGCAGGAGAGCTCGCTCTCCAGGCGGCGAGGCTGAGAACTCTCGCGTCGCCCTGGAACACCGGTATCGACCCGTCGCTCGGCGTGCCAGTGAGGTGTGTGGTGGTCACCAGCGCCAGCAGTGCCCTATACGAAGACGTTGCTGAGGCCCTCGTCGTACTCGGTGCGCAGCACCTGATCCTTCCGGGATCGGGCCACCGGCCCCAAGACGGCGTCGACGTGACAGCGTTGATCGAGCAGGTCTGCTAGCCACACGCGAACCTGGGCAACAAGTCGCGTGATGGGCGAACGCTCGCCACGACGGGGAGTATCTCGCGCACATCTAAACCTGGTCTCAAGAAGAACCGTGCCTGAAATCAACCCAAAAGACACCTGAACGCCGAAGCCTCGCGTCGCTATCATTCCCCCAGGTGCCGCCGTCGCACCGGAATCGGGGGGTTCTATGCAGGTCAGGGCCGCGGTCGTCAGCGAACTCAATGGGCTATGGCGCACCGAGACGATCACCATCGACGAGCCGCACGCTCACGAGGTGAAGGTGAAGATGGCCTTCGCGGGCATGTGCCACTCGGACGAGCACCTGCGCACGGGTGACATCGCCCAGGACCCCGCCGTCCTCGAGATGATCTCGGGGCGGCCCTCGATGTTCCCCATCATCGGCGGTCACGAGGGCTCGGGCGTCGTGGAGTCGGTGGGCGAGGGCGTCTCGTCGCTGCAGCCCGGCGACCACGTGGCGGTCTCCTTCGTGCCGTCGTGCGGCACGTGTGAGGCCTGCGCCTCGGGCCGCCAGTACCTCTGTGACCTGGGCGCGACGACGCTCGCCGGTCCGATGATCAGTGACGGCACGTGGCGCCACCACCTCGGCGACGTCGACCTCAACCGCATGACCCAGCTGGGCTCGTTCAGCGAGTACGTCGTCGCCCACGAGGCGTCGCTCGTCAAGATCGAGCCGTGGTACGACCTGCGCGCGGCCGCCCTGATCTCCTGTGGGATCTCGACGGGCTTCGGCTCGGCCACCAACCGGGCCGAGGTGAAGCCCGGCGACGTCGTTGCGGTGATCGGCTGCGGTGGCGTCGGGTCGGGGGCGATCCAGGGCGCGCTGCACGCCGGCGCGCGCGCGGTCGTCGCGATCGACATCGACCCGAGCAAGGTCGAGCGCGCGCTCGCGCTCGGGGCGACCCACGGGTGCGCGACGACCCTGGACGCCGCGTTCACGATCCTGCCCGACCTCACCATGGGCCGCAACTGCGACAGCGTGATCATCACGACCGGCGTACTGACGAGCGAGCTCGTCGAGCAGGCCCGCTCGATCACGGCCAAGGGCGGCATCGTCGTCGCGACCTCGATCGCGCCGCACAACCAGCAGTCGGTCGAGCTCAACCTCTTCATGTTCTCCATGTACAACCAGGAGCTGCGCGGAACGGTCTTCGGCTCGGCGAACCCCCGCTACCAGATCCCGCGGCTGCTGCGCCTGCACCACGACGGCCAGCTGAAGGTCGACGAGCTGATCACGCGCGAGTACACCCTCGACGAGGTCCAGCAGGGCTACGACGACCTCGCGGCCGGGCGCAACGTGCGTGGCGTGGTGCGCTTCTAGGGACGAGCCGACGCCCGGACGACCGGCGTGAGCGCGGTGCCGTCGCGTTCGCGCCACGCCCCGAGCCAGACACCGACGCCGTAGGCGGCGTCGTCGGCCAGCGCGAGGGGCACGTCGCGCGCGTCGACCCGGCCGCGGCCGCGCCAGCGCCACAGGGTGCCGACGGCGACGACGACTGCCACACGGCGCCGCAAGCGTGGCACGAGGGCGGCGGCGACGAGGAGCGGCGCGTAGGTGCGAACGAGGGCGCGGGCGACGCCCCCGGCGTTGCCGGCAATCGCGCGCGCGACGAGCCGTGCGACGAGCGCTCGACGACCCTCGAGGTCGGTCGGCACCTGTCGGTCGATCCGTCGCGCGAGGATGGCCGCGCCCGCGGCGGCGAGCAGAGGGCTACCGGTGACGAGCCCGGCGAGCACCGGCACCGTCGCCTCGTCGAGCACGACGGGGGCGAGGCGGGTGCCGTGGCGCCGCGCGAGGGTGGCGGCCGACGTCCCGTAGGTAACGCGCTGGCGCCACCAGGCGCGCCACGTCGAGCGCGGGTGGTGCCCGACCACGAGGTCCGCGTCGTAGCGCACGAGCCAACCGGCGTCGCAGAGGCGCCAGACGAGGTCGACGTCCTCGCCGACGCGCAGGGTTTCGTCGAAGCCCCCGGCGAAGGCCGCACGGCGCACGAGCAGGCACGCGCTCGGTACGTAGCTGCGCGTTGTCTGGGGTGCGACCAGTCCGCCGACGCGACCCAGGTCGAGGGGGCCGTTCACCCGCTCGAACCGGGCACGGCCACCCGTGCCGCGCGCACCGCGCACGCGCGGGGCAACTGCGCCGACGCGGGGATCGCGACCCGAGGCGAGAAGCCGGGCGGCCAGGGCGCGTGCGTCCTCGAGGTCGACGTCGACGTCGATGAACCAGAGCCAGGGCGCGCTTGTCGCGCTCGCTCCCGCGTTGCGCGCAGCGGCGGGTCCGCGGTTCGCCTCGAGGCGCACGAGACGCGCGCCGTGATCCGTCGCGCACCGGGCAATCGCGACCGGGTCATTCGAGCCGTCGTCGACGACGGTCACGGCGAAACCCGCCAGCGTGCCGAGGAGCCGGTCGAGCGCCACGGTATCGTCGTGGACCGGCACGACCACCTCAAGGTCGTCGCGGTCCCAGTCCGGGTCGAAGCGGGGGCGCGCGAGCCCCCGGTCGATGAGGATCCGCGCGAGCTGCTGGTCGGGCGCGCCGAGGGGTGCGCCCTCGCGCCAGCGCGCCACCGAGGCGCGCGCGTGGTCGCTCAGACGAACGAGGCGCCACGGGGTGCCGCCGGCGAGCACGTCCGCCGACAGCGCCGTCGCGTCAGCGAGGTCCAGTACGGCGCCCTCGGGCAACGGGGCGGGCGTTTGAGCCGGTATGGGCGCGGGCACGAAAGGAGTCTGACAGACCCCTAGCGAGCGGGACGCGGAGACGACAGAATGGGGAGGTTCGAGGAGGAACCGTGCCGACCGAGACGTTGATCGCCACCGAAGACGTGGACGCTGAAGAGATTGAGGAGATTGAGGAGATCGTCGATCTGCTCGTCGAAGAGGTATCCATCGACGGTCTCTGCGGCGTCTACTAACTCCGTGGCCGACGAACCTCGGCCGTTCTCGCGCAGTGCACCATGGTCGCTCAGCGACGAGGTGTCCCTGCGCGACGAGTCATTCGGTGCGCTCGCGTACCACCACGGCACGCGCCGACTCGTGTTCGTGAAGTCGCCGGCGCTCGTGGACGTGTTGCGCCGTCTCGGTGAGTACCACAGCGTGGACGACGCGCTGTGCGCGCTGGTCGAACCGGCAGAGCACGATCGCTTCGCGAACGCCCTCGAGTCCCTCGCGCGTTCGGAGATCCTCAGTGGGCGCTGACTCGTCATTGCGCAGCCGGTTCGAACGGGGACTCGACGCACCGATCTGCCTGACTTGGGAGCTGACCTACGCCTGCAACATGTCGTGCTCGCACTGCCTGTCGGCCTCGGGACGCCGCGATCCGCGCGAACTCACGACCGACGAGGCCCGGGCCTTCATCGACGAGGTGGCCGCGATGCAGGTCTTCTACATCAACGTCGGCGGCGGCGAACCCATGATCCGTCGGGACTTCTTCGACCTGATCGGCTACGCCGTCGGCCAGGGCGTTGGCGTCAAGTTCTCGACCAACGGCACGCGCATCGACGCCGGCGCGGCGCGTCGACTCGCGGCGATGGACTACCTCGACGTCCAGGTCTCCCTCGACGGCGCCGACGCGCCGACCAACGACCGGCTGCGCGGGGCGGGCAGCTACGCCGCCGCGCGGCGCGCCATGGAGCACCTCGCCGACGCCAACTTCGGCGAGTTCAAGATCTCGGTCGTCGTCACGCGCGAGAACGTGGCTCAACTCGACGATTTCGCGGCCATCGCCGCGCACTACGGAGCCCAGCTGCGACTCACCCGGCTGCGGCCCTCGGGCCGCGGGGTCGACGCGTGGGCCGACCTGCACCCCACGCGCGAGCAGAACCGGACGCTCTACCACTGGCTGGTCGAGCACCCGCTCGTCTTGACCGGCGACTCGTTCTTTCACCTCTCGCCCCTCGG
>JAJXXB010000185.1 GCA_021781315.1 Actinomycetes bacterium
CGTCGCGAGCAACGGCTCGCCTGCCACAACGTCCCCCATTGTAGGCACGGGGCTTGGCGGCCTTCGAATGAGCGAGTCCAGTTTCGCCAGGTGGCGCCACCGGTATGACGCGTACGGCGCGCCGCGCCGCGTCGGCGCCGCCTGAGACTGCGCCGCGCGGCGTGACGGCGCCACGGTACGAGTGGTCCACCCATGATCAGGTCCAAGTGCGCACCGCCAATCCCGGTGTGGTGGTGGGGTTGTCCATCGTCGGCGCGACCCGATGGCCCAAGGCGGTTGGGATGACGTCGGCGCGCCAGACTTCGGGGGTGGGCTGAATTTGTGACTAAAGACCCACCTGCAAACCACAAGCGCCCAGCAGCAAGGTGGTGCTGTTACTCGGGTCCCGGCGCCGATATCGGCGGCCAGACGGTTGCGAGTTGCAGGTCACCATCGTCCGAGTTCGGCCAGGACCCTTCGGCGAGGAACTCGATGATCTCGTCGCGCAAGGCCGTCGCCGCGCGCGACAAGGTGTGCCGCACGTCACGCACGAGACAGATCGTTCGCTCCATCACCTGGTCGTCGATGTGGATTACGTGCAGGTCGTCGTTGAGCGTCGCCACGATGCTCGGCACGATGGCGACGCCGATGCCCGCGGCGACAAAGGAGTGGGCCGTCGCCATCTCAGCCCCGTCGATCGCGATCGTCGGCGCGAACCCGGCTCGCTCGAAGGCCGCAACCGTGGCGGCGCGCACGTCGTAGCCCTGGTGGAACATGACCAGCGGCACGCCGCGCAACTCGCGGATCGCGATCGTGTCGCGCGCGGCGAGGGGATGGTCGGCCCCGACGACGAGCACCATTCGCTCGGTCGCGAGCTCGTTCTGCTCGAGGGTGTCGTTGACGAGGGGGCCGACCACGAGGGCCAGATCGAGGATGCCGGCCTCGACGGACTGGACGATCTCCTCCGAGTGGCGCTCGACGAACGAGATCGAGACGTTGGGGTAGCGCTCGCGGAATCGGGCGAAGACGAGCGGCAGCAGCGTCGCGCCGATGCTCGGGGTCGTGCCGATCGTGACGTGCCCGCGGCGCAGCGATTCAAGCTCGTCGGCGCCCTGGAAGACGTCGTCGACGCCGCGCAGGACCCGCCGCGCGAGAGGCAGCAAGCTCGCCCCCGCGTCGGTCAGTGCGATCGGCCGCCGCCCCCGGTGAAAGAGCGAGACCCCTAAGACCTGTTCGAGTCGATGGATCTGGGCGCTGATCGAGGGCTGGGCGAGACGTAGTTCGTCGGCGGCGGCAGTGAATTGCCCCTCATCAGCGACAGCGACGAAGCAGCGCAGCTGCTGGATGGTGAGATCACGTGAGGTGAACATAGAACGAACCTATCAAAATCACTGATGCAATCAATTGGAAATCTATAGTTGTGAACTTTACATTGGTCTTATGCGCACATTCAGAATGATTTCAGCCCCCGTGCTAGTTGGCGCGCTCACCGTTTCGGCGATGGGTTTTGCCCCGAGTGTGGGGGCCACCACTATCCATCAATCCACTGCCATCGTCGCCGCGCGCGTCGTGCCCAAGATCGTGAAGGTCAAGTTCGTGGGCAAGTACACCGGGACGATCGCCATGCTGTGGTCGTCCACGGGCGTCAAGGCGACGGCGGTGACCGGCAAGGGCACTGGCACGTATCTCGGCGTGAGCAAGCTCGCGGGCGCCGGTTCGGCACCCGCGTCCAACACCTGTGACCCGCTCACTGGCACCGGCACGCTCATTGGCGCGGGCAGCAAACTCCTGCTCAAGATCATCGCCCCGGCGACCTCGCAGGCCTGTGCCGCGGGCCAGGCCGCGCCGACGTCGGTGAGCGTCAAGGGGATCGCCAAAGTTCTCTCGGGCACGGGCAAGTACAAGGGCGTCTTCGGTGTCTTGAAGTTCACCGGGTCGTTCTCGATCAAGGCCACCACCGCGGGATCCAGTGAGACCGACGCGTTCAGCGCAGCCCTAAACGGCGTGTTGAGCATCAAGAAGTAGTGCCGAGACGATTCGATAGAGGAGGAAGAAGTATGAAGCGAGTAGTAGCAGTTGTAACCGCGGGGATGTTGTCCCTGAGCGGCGCGGCCATCGTGGGCATGGGAGCCGCATCCGCGGACACCACCACCACCACCGCGCCAACCACGACGACGGCCCCAACGACCACCGTCGCTCCGACGACGACGACGTTGGGCCCGCCGATTCAGGGCGCTAACCCGCTGCCGGTCTACATGCAGGTGGACACGGTCGTCGGCGGTGGCGGCACTGGCATCTTGAAGGCGCCGGTCGGCTGCGCCATGACCAATGAGTTCTACGTTGGACAGACCGTGGTATTCCGGATGTCGGGTGTCAACGTTGCCACGGGTGGCACGCCACTCACTCCGGCAACCGTGAAGAGCGCCAACGTGGTGGTCCCGGGCATCGCCACGCCGTTCCCAATGAACTACGGCAACCACGGTACCGTTGCGTTCTGGACGTACGGATGGAACACCGCGTCGTACCCGACCCTTGGGGTCGTGAACTTCCAGATCGTCGTAGCCACGAAGGCGGTTCCGGCGGTCACGAAGCTTCACCGTGTCAAGGTCGGCACGAAGTGGGTGATGCGGCGCTACGTCGTGAAGCCGGGCGTTAAGAGCCAGACCTACACCTTCACCCAGGCCGGCACCGCGACGCCGTCGCAGCTGACCCTGAACGCAGTCCCGAAGGTATAGCAGCACTTGGGAGTAGCTGCCCCCGGATTGCCCCGGGGGCAGCTACGCACCAAACCACCGACGTTGAATTCGCTGGCGACGTAACGCTACCCCCCCGAAAGGAAATCCATGAAATTGACCCGTCACGACCTTCGAAGGGCGTGGGCGCTCGTCGCAGCCGGCGCACTACTTCCATTGGCCATCACGACAACCACGAGTGGGGCCGCTGATACGTCCTCCCCCCTGATTCCAACGAACTTGACCGCTCCCGCCATCCCCAATGTGGCGTCACTGGCGGGGCCGGTGACGCCGGCCTTCACCCTGAGCCCATCGATTGGCAACCTCACGGTGACGCCGAATCAGGGCGTTGAAGGTTCGCCCCTGACGATTTCAGGAAGCGGACTGCCCGCGTCGACCAGCGTGGCGATTGCGTGGTCCACGTCGAGCGTGACCTGGGTGCTGAGTCCCCAGCCCGACACGGTCAACTACCTGGGCCGCACTGCAAGCAACTTCTTCGTCACCCTGGCGACGGTGACGACGAGCGCTAGCGGCAGTTTCAGCTACACCACGAACGTGCCCGTCGACTTCGGCGGAACCCACGACATCTACGCCGTCGTGAACAACGTGGCACTCGACCACGGCGGCTACGAACTCCTGCGCACGGTGACCATCTCGCCGACGCACGGTCCGGTCGGCACGCCGATCCACATCACCTACACGGGAATGGGCGCGACGCTCTACACCGGTGGCGCGGCGGTCCTCTACGACAACCACTTCACGGGTGAGTTGACGGCGAACTGGACCCGCGGCACCGCGACGACCACGATTCGCGCGGTCGGCGCGGTCGGGTCGCACCTGATCCAAGTGGCCGACGCGCTCAGCTCGATGTACATGAACATCATCCAGTCCCCGGTGCCGTTCGCGAACGGCGGGGTGGCGACGTTCACGGTTACCAAGGGCACGCCTTCGATGACCCCCTACATCACCTGGCCGACCTCGGTTGCGCCGACACTGAAGCTCGTCACGACGCTCTCGAATGCCGGACTCGACCCGCAGTCGAGCGCGGTCGCGACGGCGGCGCCGACTCAGGGCCCGGTGGGGACATCGGTGAACGTCTCGGTCACTGGTCTCTCGGGAACCGGTCCCTACCACCTCGCGTGGGCGTCGGTCCAAGGTAGCCGGGTGAACTGTGCAAGTTCGTCGTGTTGGGCCTACATCTCAGTCCCGCTGGGTACGGCCTCGGCTTCGAACGGCACGCTGACGAGCACCGTCACCGTCCCCGATGGGCTCGGCGGCTGGCACGTCATCCAGGTCCTGAACGGCACGACGGTCGAGGCCCAGGTCCCCTTCTACGTGAAGGAGAGCATGGTCCCCTTCTATAACGCATCGGGCAAGCTGCTCAGCATGGGCATCGCGACGGCCAATGACGCCGCGACACCCGAGGCGATCGCAGTCGGACAGTCCGGCACGGGTACATACACGTTCCACGAGGGTCAAGAGATCACGATCAGCCTGAAGGGCGTTGGCTGGACCCAGCTCGACAACACGCTGGGCGTCGACTACGACAACGGCTACATCGGCTACGGCTGCGGCTTCAACTCCAACGGCTACACCGTGATCCACCTGCGCGCGACCGGCGGTCCGGGCGTGCACCTGATCGACCTCTACCCGCAGCTCTACACCCAGCAGCCGTCATTCGCGAACACGCCATACGGCATGGCACCGGTCTTGACCTACGCGCGGGACTTCCCGGGCCTGGCCCTTGGTTACCAGGTTCCGTCGATGCACTTCGCAATCCGAATCGTTAAATAAGTCGCAAACTCCCAACTGCGAGTGCCAGCGCCTCGCCCCCCGTGCGCAGGGGGCGAGGCGCTGACATGTCCGGGCGCAAGCCCACCCGCACGCTAGACGCGCGACTTGTCCGTGTCACGTCGCGTCAAGCGGCGACCCCGGCGGGCGACATCCGAGGCGATGGATCGAGTGGCTGAACGGTGTCGCGCCAATCGTTAGGCGCTTCGGCGCCCGTCGCGCCAGAGCCGGTCTCCCGCGAGCGCGAGCAGACTGGGCAGCAAAAGGCTGCGCACGACGGTCGCGTCGACGAGCACGCCGATGGCGAGGCCCGCACCGAGCTCCTGCAGGCCCGCGACGTGGCCGGTGACAAATCCCGCGAGCGCCCCGACCATGATCACTGCGGCGCTCGTGACGACCCCGCCCGTTCGCGCGAGTCCCTCGACAATGGCGGCCTCAGTGTTGAGACCGAGATCGTGGGCCTCGCGGATCCGCGCGAGGATGAAGACCTCGTAGTCCATGGAGAGCCCGAAGAGCACGGCGAAGATGAAGACCGGGACCCAGCCCTCGATCTGGGCGACACGGTAGGTGCCGAACAGGTCGGCGCCGAGTCCGAGGCGAAAGAGCCACACCAGCACGCCGTAGGCGACGCCGACCGACACGAGGTCGAGCACGATCGCGATGAGGGCCGCGAGGATCGACCGCACGGCGCGCGCGAGGGCAAGGAAAGCGAGCAGCAGCGCCCCGAACACCAGCCAAGGGAAGACGACGTAGATGGCGTGCAGGAAGTCGACCCCCTGGGCGGGCGCGCCGCCGACGACGAGTGCGGTGCCGGTGGGGAAGCGGGCCGCGGCCGCCTCGGCGCGAACGGCGTGGACGAGTCGCTGGGAGACCGGGCTGCCGAGCTCGCCCTGGCTGACGACGAGGATGCGCGCGTAGCGCCCGGAGCGGTCGACGAAGGGCCAGGTCGAGTCGGCCGCCACCACCTCGACCCCGGGCGTGTGCAGCAGGGACTCTTCGAGCGAAAGCCGTGCGGCGACCTGGCCGGGGCGGCTCGCGCCGTGGGCCCGGCCGGTGTCGATCAGCACCTCGATGGGCGTGAGGATGCCCGGGCCGACGGTCTGGTTGACGAGGGCGATGGCCCGGGCCGAGGGCATCGAGGGGGGAATCGCGCTGAGCGAACCGGGCGTGAGGCTGAGCCCGATACTCGCGCCCGCGATGATCCCGAGACCGACCAGCGCGCCGACGAGCACGCGAACGGGGTGGGCGACCACGACACGCGCGAGGCGGGCAAAGGCGCTGTTCGCCGGGTCGCGGGGCTCGAGCAGGCCCCGGGGGCCGACGGTCGTGACGCCGCGGCGTCCGGCGAGCGCGAGGAGCGCCGGCTGCAGTGTTAAAGCAGCTGCGAGGGCGACCACGGGCACCACGAGGCCCGCGGCGCCGAGGGAGCGCACGAGGGGCACCGGCACCACCAGCATCGTGGCGAGCCCGATCGCGACCACGGCGCCCGAGAGCACGACCGTGCGCCCGGCCGTCGCCATCGTCGCGACGATCGCGTCATCGACCTCGCCACGCGCGAGCTCGGCGCGGAAGCGGTGGACAATGAGCAGCGAGTAGTCGATGGCGAGCCCGAGCCCGACGAGGGCCACCACGTTGGGCACATAGAGCACCATCAGGAGGTGACCGGCGAGCAGGTCGACGATCCCGAGGGCGACGGCCGTGGTGGCGCCGGCGACGAGGAAGGGGAGCAGCACTGCGAGGCTGAACCCGAGCACGCCGAGCAGCAGCACGAGCGCCGCGCCGAGCGCCAGCAGCTCGCCGCGCACGAGGTCGCCGCGCAAGATGGGCGTGACGTCAGCCTGCAGGGCCGCTGGGCCGGTTACGAGGGCGCTGGGCAGACGAGCGTCCGCGAGCGCAGCGCGCAGCGCCGTCACCTCGCCAGTCGCCTGGTTGAGCGCGTCGCGTGACTCGAGGTCGGTGAGCAGCAGCCCCCCGAGGGCCTGCTCCTCGACGACGTGCAGGGACGGCACGCGCGCGATGGCGCGCGCGAGGCGGGCCTTGGCGACCTGGTCGGCGTGGGACGAGTCGAGGTGGGGCACGACGACGGTGATGGCGCCTTCGATGTTCTCGCCGAAGTGGGTGATCAGGATCGCGTCGGCGCGCGCCGACGCCGAGTTGGGCACCGCGAGCGAGGTGGTGAGGCGCTGGCCCAGCTGGTGGTAGCCGGCGAGGCCGCCGAGGGCTGCGATCAGCCAGGCACCGAGGACGAGATAGCGCCAGCGCACGACGGCGCGGGTCCAGGTGGCGAGCACCCTAGAAGGGTAACGCCGCGCGTTGCGGACTTCGTTAGACCTTGCCGCCGCGGCGGCTCTCGGCGACGCCGCCGAAGAGCGCCCAGACGATCAGCCCGAGGCCCGGCACGAGCAGCCAGATCCCAAAGACGAGCGCGAGCACGGTGAAGAACGAGCCCATGCCGAGGGTGAAGGGCCAGATCGAGGTGCCGGGGAAGGCGCCGACGACGCCGGCCCCCTGGGCCTGGGTCGCGTTGGGGTCGTCCTCGGCGCGCGGCGCCATGCGCCGGCTCCACCAGTAGTAGTAGCTACCGGGCAGGAAGCCGAGCAGCATGCCGGCGAACATCATCACGCCGCCGGCGTTCTCGAGGCTCCAGTTCCAGTAGACGGCGCACATGATGCCAAAGAACAGGCCGAGCCCCAGCAGGATCTTCGCCTCGACCTTCATCGAGCGTCCTCGGTGCTCGGGTGGGCCGGCACGTGGGCGATCGAGCGGTGCTCGGGGTGGTTGTAGTCCCACGTCGGGCGCTCCGAGCGGATGATCGGCAGGCGGTAGAAGTTGTGGTGCGGCGGCGGGGAGGTGGTGAACCACTCGAGGGTCTGGCCGTCCCAGGGGTTGTCGCCGGCCGGGTGCTTCTTCCAGCTGACGACGACGTTCACGACGAAGAGGATCGTCGAGACCCCGATGAGGACCGCCCCGACGGTCGAGAGGTCGTTGAGGAACTGCCACTGCGGGTCATGCGGGTAGATCGCCATGCGCCGGGGCATCCCGCGCAGGCCGACGAGGTAGAGCGGCAGGGTGAAGACCTGGGTGCCGATGAAGAGGAACCAGAACTGGATCTTGCCGATGCGCTCGTCGAGCAAGTAGCCCGTGAACTTGGGGCCCCAGTAGTAGAGCCCGGCCATGCCCGCGAGCACGAGGGCCATCACGACCGAGTGGAAGTGGGCGACCACGAAGTAGGTGTCGTGGGTGAAGAAGTCGAGCGGGGGGCTCGCGAGGTAGATCCCGGTGAGCCCGCCGATGAGGAAGGTCACGACGAAGCCAATAGCCATCAGCATCGCCGTCGAGAACCAGATCTCGCCTCGCCACATCGTACCGATCCAGTTGAATATCTTGATCCCCGTAGGCACCGCGATCAGGAGGCTCATGATCGAGAAGAACGGCAGCAGCACGACGCCGGTGGTGAACATGTGGTGGGCCCACACCCCGAGCGAGAGCGCGGCGATCGACAAGGTGGCAAAGACCATGCCCTTGTAGCCAAAGACGGGCTTGCGCGAGAAGACCGCGAGGATCTCGGTCACCATGCCAAAGAACGGCAGGGCGAGGATATAGACCTCGGGGTGGCCCCAGAACCAGAAGATGTGCTGCCAGAGCACGGGCACCCCGCCGCCCGCCACCGAGAAGATGTGGGTGCCGAAGTGCCGGTCGGCGTAGAGCATGATGAGCCCGGCCGTCAGCACGGGGAAGGCGAGCAGGATCAGGATCGCCGTGACGAGCATGTTCCAGGTGAAGATCGGCATGCGGAACATCGTCATGCCCGGCGCGCGCAGGTAGAAGATCGTGGCGACGAGGTTGACCCCGGTGAAGATCGCCGAGAAGCCCGTCAGCAGCAGCCCGCCGATCCACAGGTCGGCGCCGGCGCCGGGGGTGTTCAGCGAGTTCGACAGCGGCGCGTAGGCGACCCAGCCGAAGTTCGCCGCGCCGCCCGCGGTGAAGAAGCCCGACAGCATCGTGATCGCACCCATCAGGTAGAGCCAGTAGGAGAGGGCGTTGAGGCGCGGGTAGGCCATGTCGGGCGCGCCGATCTGGATCGGCACCATGATGTTGGCGAGCGCGCCGAAGGCGAAGGGCCCGGCGAAGAGGTAGA
>JAJXXB010000259.1 GCA_021781315.1 Actinomycetes bacterium
CAGGAGCTCCTGGCCGCTCAGTCGCGGCCACATCCGCTGCAGGGCCGCCTGGAACTCGGGCGTGGCACGGATCTGGTCGGCGAGCTCGGCGACGCCGCTCGCCCCCTCGCCCTCGTCGCGGATGAAGCGCTGGTAGTACTGCGAGGCGAGCCGACTCGCGAGCTCGCGGCCGATCGCCGAGCGCCGCTGGTTGTGATTGCCGGGCCGACGACGGGCCCGTTCGATCACCTCGCGGGTCTCGCGGGCGCGAAGCACCATGATCGCTCGCCCGACGGGGATCTCGACGTCGGCGCGCAGGGGGCGCTCGCGCGTCGAGACCGCCTGGGCGATCACCGTCACCATCCGCAGGTCGCCCTTCAGCCGGTCGACCTCGTCGGATTCGCGTGCGCGAACGGTGACGTTGGTCACCAGCCCCGAGATCGTCGAGAGCGTCACGCCCGACTCGCCCAGTGACGGCAGGACATTCTCGATGTAGTTGAGGAAGAGTGGGTTCGGGCCGACCACGAGCACGCCCTGGCGCTCGAGGGTCGCCCGGTGGGTGAAGAGCAGGTAGGCGGCGCGGTGCAACGCGACCGCCGTCTTGCCGGTACCCGGGCCGCCCTGGACGAGCAGCACGCCGGGTAAGGGCGTGCGAATGATACGGTCCTGTTCGCCCTGGATGGTCGCGACGATGTCCCCCATGCGACCCGTGCGCGCCTGGCCGAGGGCCGCGAGCAGCGCTCCGGGACCCCCGAGGGCCAGCCCCCCGTCCACTAGACCGTCGGCTGTCGCCTCGCGCACGTCCTCGTCGGGCAGGGCGAGGTCGCCGTTGTCGTCGGCGAAGTACTCGTCCTCGACGCCGGTGACCTCGCGACTGCGGATCGCCACGTGCCGTCGACGCACGAGCTTGAGCGGCTCGACACCCGTCGCGCGGTAGAACGCCTCGGCGACCGGGGCACGCCAGTCAACGACGAGCGCGTTGAGCTGCTCGTCGGAGACCGCGAGGCGCCCCACGTGGTAGACGTCCGAGGCACCGGTTTCGTCGGGGGCGTAATCGATGCGACCGAAGAAGAGGGGCTGGTCGCCGATCGCCAGCTGGTCGAGGCGCTGGAGCGCGGTGCCCATGACCACGTCGCGCTCGACGAGGTCGCCAGCGCCGCGCATGTTCGCCACCGCGGCGCTGTCGCGCAGCGAACGCGCTTCGGCGCGCATGTGGTCGAGCGCGTCGAGGGCCCGGTCGAGGAACGCTTGTTCCTCGGCGATCTCGCGCTGGTGTGCCATAGCCACATCTCCTGATACCCGAAATGGGTTTGACAATCTTACTTGCTCGTGGTGGGCCCACCGGCGGGGCACCGGCGCCGGTCGTGAGCGCCCGCACCTAGATTGAGAGTCGACAAAGGAGCGCTTTGGAACCGGTACTACTGCGGGCATGTCGGGGTGAATCGGTGGATCACGTCCCGGTGTGGTTCATGCGCCAGGCCGGCCGCTCGCTGCCCGAATACCGCGCGCTTCGCGGCTCGGGCTCGATCCTCGAGAGAATCGCGGACCCCGAGCTCGCCCGCGAGATCACGATGCAGCCCGTACGGCGTTACGGCGTGGACGCCGCGATCCTCTTCTCAGACATCGTCGTGCCCTACCACGCGATCGGCTTCGGCGTGGACGTCGTGCCCGGTCGCGGCCCGGTCATCGCCGAGCCCTTCCGCAGCGACGCCGACCTCGAGCGGCTGCGCGACCTCTCGGCGCGCGACGTCGAACACGTCACGCGCACGGTCGAACTGGTCGTGGCGGACCTCGCGGCGACCAACACCCCGTTGATCGGCTTCGCCGGGGCGCCCTTCACCGTCGCGAGCTACCTCATCGAGGGGGCACCGACCCGGGACTTCGCGGTCATCAAGACCCTGATGCACGCCGACCCGGCGCTCTTCGATCGCCTGGTCGACCGGCTGGTCTCGATCACGATCGCGTTCCTGCGCCTCCAGGTCGCCCACGGAGCGCGCGCGGTTCAGCTCTTCGACTCGTGGGCGGGTTCGCTCACGCGCGACGAGTACCGGCGCTTCGCCCTCGAGCCGACGGCTCGGGTGCTCGAGGGACTCGCGGACCTCGACGTGCCCACCATCCTCTTCGGCGTGGGCACCGGCGAGCTACTCGACCTGATGGCAACGGCAGGCAGCACCGTGATGGGCATCGACTGGCACGTCGATCTCGACGAAGGGCGACGGCGGGTCGGGGGCCGGCCGGTCCAGGGCAACCTCGACCCCGCGCGGTGCCTCGGCGACGCCGCCATGGGCGTGCGCGCGGCGCGCGAGGTGCTCGCGCGCGCCGGAGGCGACGCGGGCTACATCTTCAACCTCGGCCACGGCGTGCTGCCGTCGACCGACCCCCACGTGCTCGAGGCGATCGTGCGCGTGGTCCACGAGGAAGGACGGGCGGGACTATGAGTCGACCCATCGGTGTGCTGGTGATGGCCTACGGCACGCCCTCGACGCGCGAGGGCATCGAGCCGTACTACACGCGCATCCGCCACGGTCGCGCACCCACCCCCGAGCTCCTCGCGGACCTCACCCGCCGCTACGACGCCATCGGCGGGACCTCGCCGCTCGCCGCTCGCACCGACGACCAGGTCCGCGCCCTCGCGACGAACCTCGAGGCACGCCACCCCGGTCGCTACGACGTGCGCTTCGGCTCCAAGTACGAGCCGCCGCTGCTCGAGAGCGTCGCCGAGTCGATGCGCGACGACGGGCTCGAGACGGTCATCGGCCTCGCGCTCGCGCCGCACTCGTCCTCGATGTCCACCGACCAGTACATGAGCCGCGCCCGCGCCGCGCTCGGCGAGGCCGTCGACCTGCGCGCCGTGGGCGCGTGGTGGGACGCGCCGGGCTTCCTCGAGTTGATCGCGCGGCGGGTGCGCGACGCACTCGCCCAGATCCCCGAGGACCGCTTAGCGACCACCGAGGTGCTCTTCTCGGCCCACTCCCTGCCCGAGCGGATCCTCGAGTCCGGTGACACCTACCCCGCCCAGTTGGCCGAGAGCGCCGAGCGCGCCGCGGCCCTCGCCGGGGTCCACGCCTTCGACATTGCCTGGCAGTCGGCCGGGCGGACCGCGGACCCGTGGATCGGACCCGACATCCTCCAGGTGCTGCGGGCCAAGCGGGCCGCGGGACTGAGCGACGTCGTGTCCTGTCCCATCGGCTTCGTCGCCGACCACCTCGAGGTGCTCTTCGACATCGACGTCGAGGCCCAGGGGGTCGCCCACGAGATCGGCCTCAACCTCGTGAGAACCGCCTCGCTCAACGACGCGCCCGACTTCGTCGACGTGCTCGGGGACGTCGTCGTCGCCCACTCATGAGCCGCGCCTCGGTCGTCGTCATCGGCGGGGGCGTCAGCGGCCTCGCCGCCGCCTGGGAGCTGACCGGCGGGGCCGACGGACCCGACGACACGACACCGCGCGTTGAGCTGATCGAGTCGCGCGACCGCGTCGGCGGCTCGCTCGTCACGACCACGTTCGCCGGTCGCACGATCGACCTCGGACCGGACGGCTTCCTCGCGCGCCGACCCGAGGCGACAACCCTCGTCGGTGAGCTCGGTTGGACCGACCGGCTCGAGCCGGTGGGCGCGTCGGGTGCGTCGCTCTGGCTGCGCGGTGCCCTGCACGAGATCCCGAGCGGCCTCGCCCTCGGGGTCCCGACCACCTACGAGGCCGTCGCCGCGATGCGCGGGCTGAGCTGGCGGGCCCGGCTGGCCGCTCGGCGCGACCAGTTCTTCCCCGCACGACTGCGCGTCGATGAGGACGCCTCGATCGGTGCGATCGTGCGCACGAAGCTCGGCACCGAGCTCGCCTACCAGTTCGTCGAGCCCATGGTCGGCGGCATCCAGGCCGGACGGATCGACGACCTCTCGGCGAAGTCCGTCTTCCCACCCCTGCTCGAGGCCGCACGACGCGGCGGCTCGCTGATGAAGGCCATGCGCCCGAGCGGCCCGGTTCGCCCGTCGAGCGGCCCGGCAACCCCGCTCTTCTACTCGCTGCTCGAGGGCATGGGCTCGCTGCCGCTCGAGCTCGCCCGCCAGCTCGAGGCCCGCGGGGTCGTCATCCGGCGCTCGACCATGGTGACCGCGATCCGCCATGGCGGGGGGACCTATCGCTTCGAGGTCGACACCGACGAGACGACGACGCCGGCCAACTTCGTCGTCCTCGCGACGCCCGCGAAGGCGACCGCGACGCTCACCGGTGCCTTCGACCCCGACCTCGCGGCCCTCGGCACGATCCCGAGCGCCGGGGCGGCGATGGTGACCCTCGCCTTTGAGCGCGCGACGTTGCGCCTGCCCGAGCATGGCACCGGTGTCCTCGTGCCACTGGCCACGCCGTGGCGGGGCGGCGGCTCGATGATGGTGACCGCGCTCACGTTCCTCGATCGTAAGTGGGCCCACCTGCGCCGCGACGAGGACATCCTCGTGCGCGCCCACGTGGGACGCATCGACGACGCCCGCTGGGCCGAGCTCGACGACGCCGCACTGGTGGCGCGCGTTCTCGACGAGGTCCGACTCATCCTCGCGACGCCCGGTGAGCCCACGGCGTCGAACGTCCAGCGCTGGCCCGAGGGCCTGCCCCAGTACTACGTGGGTCACGACCGGCTCGTCGATGCCGCCAAGGTCGCCGCCGCGCGCTCGGGCGTCGAGCTCGCCGGCAGCACCTACGACGGCGTCGGCATCCCGGCGAGCATCGGCTCGGGTCGGCGCGCCGGCGCGAGCGTGCTCGCGCGCCTGCGCTGAGCCGCCCAGCGGGTCAGCGGTAGTAGCCCGAGTGGATGTAGATGCAGGGCACGCCCTCGCTCACGTACATGGCGTGGTTCTTCGGGTCGTCGTCGAGCGCGAGACGGATGTCGAAGCCGTATTCGCGCAGGTCCGCCAGCGTCGCGCGCTTGAACTCGTCGACCCCGGCGTAGTCCCCGTACTCGCGCATGATCAGTAGGTCCCAGCGGATCGAGAAGCGCTCGAGCCAGCCGAGCGTGTGTGGCTGGACCCGCCGGGGACGGCCGGTGAGCAGCACGATCGTCAATCCCGGGTCCAGCAACTCGAGCAGGCGCTCGATCTCCTCGACGACGGGGTCGTCCCCGCAGGCCTCAAAGAACCGCCGCCAGTCGCCCCATTCCAGGTAGTGCTGGCGTCCGGCGGCGTCGGCGAGCACGCCGTCGATGTCGAAGATCACCGCCTCACCCGTCGAGGGTTCAGCGCGCCAGTGCCA
Organism: Actinomycetes bacterium; assembly: GCA_021781315.1. The sequence goes on from JAJXXB010000259.1 coordinate 5,219, forward strand.
GTTCTCACGAGTGCTTGCCATGGCTCCTCCGGGCCGCTCCGGCGAACTCTGCGAGACTGGAGCCGTGGGAGCGACCGATCGATACACGCTACCAATCCCCTACGGCCAGCACGTCTACGTGGTGAGCGACCTCTCACTCTCGCCGACCACCAACCCCGCCGCCCGGCCCGTGCGCGAGCTGATCGCGCTGCTCGAGGACATCGACGACTCGGCCGTCGTGGTGGTCGCGGGGAACCTGCTGCACCCCGAGCCCAACGTCGACATCGCGGACTTCCTCGCCGCGACGCTGCGCGCCCTGCCCGCGCTCGCCACGGCGTTGCGGTCCTTCAGCGAGAAGCCCGGTCACCGGTTCATCGTGCTGCCCGGCGCCGACGACGCCGCCCTCGCCGAGGCGGGTGCGGCGTCGCCCCTCGAGGCGCTCGGCGTCGAGCTCGCCCACGACGTCATGGCCCAGGTCGCCACGGCCAACGACGTGCGCGACGTGGGGATCGTCGCCGGACACGACGTGGTCGACGTCTCGCCGGCCAACCGAGGCGACCGTGCGGACGCCGATCGTCTCGAGGACCCCAACGCGCTCGCGCGCTTCGTCGCGTCGCGAACCCTCTACCGGCGCCTCGGCGCGTGGGTGTGGATTCCCGTGCTCGTGCTCGCGATCATCGACCTGTGGAGCACGTTGACCTCGATCGCGAACCGGATCACCGACCGGCACCTCCACCTCGAGCTGCACCTCAAGATCCACACGCACCACCCGACCGGCTTCTGGGGCAACACCGTCACGACGGTGCTCGTGCTCGGACTCGTCGAGGCGCTGGCGGGCGCGGTGGCGGGGCTGCTCGTGCGGCGTCGATTCGACCACGACGCGCGTTCGACCGTCCCGCATCTCTTTGAGCCCCTCGCGCGCACCTTCGTCGACGACGTCGACGCTCTCGAGTATGCGCGGCGCGTGGCGGAGCGTGGCGGCGCCGGCGCCGTGGTCGGCGGTGCCTCGCGACCCGCGCTCGCCTTCCTCGACCGCGGGGTGTGCGCGACGCCGGGGCCCTCGCGCACCGTGATCGTCGAGCGCCACGGCCTGCTCGGGCTGCCGCCGGTGTTCACGTCGGTGGACCGGTTGGGCATCGTCGAGATCGAGGCCGCGAGCACCGTCCAGGTCCGGCTCTACACCGGTCAGAGCCCGCTTCGCCGCGGCACCCTGCTCGAACGGGTGGTCGCCGGCTCGCCGGTCCAGCCCGAGCTGAGCGTCGACACCGCGATGGTCGGCGCCTGGCCGACCGGGAACCCCTACCCCGCGAGCGTCGACGGCCTGAGCGCCCAGCGTCGCCAGCGCGCGATCCGGCGCCTGGTGAGCGGGATCATCTTCCTCGACGGCCTGGTGAACCTCGTCGTGACCGCCGTGGCGCCGCTACGCAGCCGACTGCTCGCGGTCGAGACGTACCTGCCCCTCGGCGCCGCGAAGTCGGCCGCCGCGCTGACGGCCCTCGCGGGGATCCTCATGATCATGGTGGCGCGCGGGCTGCGCCGCGGCCAGCGGCGCGCCTGGACCGTCGCGGTGGTCGTGGTCGCCGCGACCTCGATCGCCCATCTCATCCGCGCGGGCAGTCTCGTCTCGCCGCTGCTCGCCGTGGCGATCCTCACCCTGCTACTCGTGGAGCGCCCGCACTTTCTCGCCACCACCGACCGCACGACCGCGCGCGCCGCGTTGCCGCGCCTCGCACTCATCGCCATCGTCGTCGTGCTCGCCGCCTCGCTCGGCCTCGAGGCCTCCTCGCGTCGCCACCACCTGCCGGGCTTCTTCACCGTCGTGCTCGCCTGCGCCGAGCGGCTGGTCGGGATCACGACGATCGCCGTGCCCGATCGGATCGGCGACTTCATCAACCCGACGCTCACCACCGTGGGCGTGGCGTTGATCGTCTCGGCGCTCTACCTCGTCACCCGGCCGGTCGTGGACCGACGGCTCTCGAGTACGACCTCGACGCGCGAGCGCCGCCTCGCCGAGCTGCGCGCGCGAGAGATCGTGCGCCGCCACGGTCGCGGCACACTCGACTACTTCGCGTTGCGCGACGACAAGCAGTTCTACTTCTTCCGTGACTCGCTGGTCGCCTACGCCGTCTACGGCGGCGTCGCGCTCGTCTCGCCCGACCCGATCGGCCCCGAGGCCGAGCGACCCGAGGCCTTCAGCGCGTTCCGCGCCTTCGCCGAGTCACGCGGGTGGACGATCGCGGTCATGGGCGCGGGCGCGGAGTGGCTCTCGATCTACCACGCGGCCGGCCTGCACTCGCTCTACATCGGCGACGAGGCGATCGTGGACTGCCAGACGTTCAGCCTCGAGGGCGGCAGGATGAAGGGCCTGCGCCAGGCCTGCACGCGCCTCGCACGTAAGGGCTACACCGTCGAGTTCCTCGACCCGAGCTCCATCGACCCCGCCCGGGTCCCCGCGCTCGTGGACCTCATCTCGATGCTGCGCCGCGGCGAGGGCGAGCGGGGCTTCTCGATGATGCTCGGTCGGCTCTTCGACCCCAAGGACAAGGGGCTCCTGCTCACAGTCGTGACGAGCCCCGACGGCCAGCCGGCCGCCGTCTGTCAGTTCGTGCCCTCCCCCGCGATCAGCGGCTACTCGCTCGACCTCATGCGCCGCGACCCCGGCGAACACCCCAACGGGCTCATCGACTACGCCCTCTGCTCGACGATCGAGCACCTACGCGGGCGCGGGGCGCGCGGGCTCAGCCTCAACTTCGCGGCCTTCCGCTCGGTGCTCGACGGTGAGCGCGGCGAGGGGACATTCACCCGCGTCGAGCGCTGGGCGCTGAAGCGACTCTCGGGCGTGCTGCCCATCGAGTCGCTCTGGCAGTTCAACGCGAAGTACTACCCGACCTGGCTCCCGCGCTACCTCGTCTACCCCGCCGCCGAGAGCTTCGTGCCGGTGGTCGCCGCAACTTTCCGCGCCGAGTCGCTCACCGAGATACCGGTGCTCGGCCGGTTCCTCACCCACGACCCCGCGAACCGTCCGGGCACCGTCGTGCCCGAGGATGTCCTCGAGGCCGCGGCGCGCGCCAAGCACCACCCCTAACCCCAATACCGTTTACTTAAGGACTCAAGTGGTATTCTGGGGACATGCCGCGCGCGGGGTGGGTGAAGCCGGAGACTGATCAGCGCCTTTCCGATCACATCTCCATTGGCGTGTTGACCCGGGTATTCCCGCCGGAGCTGGTCGATCGCGTGATCGAAGAATCGGGTCGGACCGAGAAACGTCACCGACTGCTGCCCGCCCGGGTCGTCGTCTACTACGTGCTCGGTCTGGCCCTCTTCAGCCAGTCCTCTTACGAAGAGGTGATGCGGATGCTCGTCGAGGGGCTCAGCT
>JAJXXB010000091.1 GCA_021781315.1 Actinomycetes bacterium
CAGTAGGCCGGCCAGCTCAGGCGCCCGAAGGCCGCGGCGACGCGCTTGGGCGCGTCGGTCCCGAGGCCCCGCACCGTGCCGATCAGCCCGGCGAGGACCAGTTGGCCGCCGACCCAGACCGTGGCGGCGAGCACGTGCAGGGTGAGGCGCGTAATGCTCAGGGCGTTGGCGAGCTGGGGGTGGCTGAGGGCGGCGAGCAACTTAGCGGCCCGTCCAGACGGGCGGACGCTTCTCGGCGAAGGCGACCGCGCCCTCGAGGGCGTCGGCGCTCGCGCCGATGCTCGAGAAGGCGTCGTTGTTCACCGTCCAGGCCTCGGCCTCGGTGAGGTCGAAGGCCTCGTGCATGACGCGCTTGGAGGTGCGCACGGCGAGCGGGGCATTGGCGGCGACGCGCTCGGCGAGGGCGATCGCGGTGTCGAGCAGCTCGGCAACGGGCACGACGCGATTCACGATCCCGAGCTCGTAGGCGCGCGCCGCGTCGATCGGGTCGGCCGTGAGGGCGAGCTCGTAAGCGACGGCGATCGGGATGCGCCGGGCCAGGCGGATGAGCCCGCCGCCGCCGGCGATGAGCCCGCGCGAGGCCTCGGGGATGCCGAACTTGGCGTGGTCGGCGGCGACCACCATGTCACAGCTGATCATGATCTCAAAGCCGCCGGCGAGCGCGGCGCCGTTCGCGGCCGCGATGATCGGCTTGGTGAAGAAGCGCGTGGCGATCCCGGCGAAGCCGTGGTCGGTGAAGGGCACCTCCCCGGCGGCGAAGGCCTTCAGGTCCATCCCGGCCGAGAACGCCTTGTCCCCGGCGCCGGTCAGCACGACGACCCAGACGTCGTCGTCGGCCTCGGCCTCGTTCAGGGCCGCGTCGAGCGCGAGGGCGGTCGCGCGGTTGATGGCGTTGCGCGCCTCGGGACGGTTGATGGTGAGCAGCAATACGTGCCCACGTCGTTCGCGCAGGATTTCGTCGGCCATGAGTCCTCCTTGGACGCCCCGTCGGGGGTACGGCGACGACGCTACTGCGTCGCTGCGATGGCGTGAGAGACTGCAGCGGTGACCGGTCCGCGCCTGTTCGCCACGCTCGATGGCTACGCCGTCGAGGGCGGCTACGACGGACTCACGGGTCCGACGAGCTGCTACGCGCCCTCGATCACGCTGGGTCGACTGGCCGGGCCCGACGCGCTCGGACTCTGGGACGACTACGAGGCGGTGCTCGACGCGGCGGCCGGGCTGGGGCTCGACGGCGTGCGCCTCGCCGTCGAGTGGACGAGGGTCGAACCGCGCCGGGGTGTCGTCGACGACACGGCGCTCGCGCGCTACGCGGCGGTGGTCGAGCACGCGCGACGGGCGGGACTCGCCGTCACGGTGGTGCTCTTTGACGTGGTCTGGCCCCTCTGGGCCGGGCTCGAGGCGTGGTTGTTGCCGTGGGTGGAACCGATGGCGATCGCCCACGGCCGCCGCGTCGCGCGCGCGCTCACTGGTGCCACCGGGATCATCGTCGCCACGCGCGCGGCGGACCTGGTCGACGCCGGGTTTCTCGCGGGCACCGCGCCGCCGTTTCGCGAGCGCGCGACTCAAGACGCCCGCAGCGCCCACGAGGCCCTCGGGCGGATCGTCGCGACCCTCGCCGCTGACCCCGCGATCGCGCCGCGCCTGGTGCGCGCCTGGCGCGAGCTGCGCCTGATTCACGGCACCGGCGCGGTGCGCACGGCCGTGACCTCGGGCGCGACGGAGGTCTACCTGCGCAGCCTCGTCGCGGGGACGGGCCCGACGGCCGAGGCCGCGGGGCTGCTCGCGCGCCGCGACGATGTCTGGGTGCCCACCGAGGCGGCGGGCCTACTCGGGCTTCTGCGCTGACTGGTCGGGGTGTTCGGCCTCCCAGGTCGCCTCGATCGCGAGGTCGCGCCGGCGGCGCAGCAGGTGGATCACGAGGTAGCCGCCGATGATCGCGACGAGCAGGACGACCCCGACCCAGGTCGAGTAGGTCTCGATCGTGGTGAGCGCCCCGCCGGCGAAGTAGCCGAGCAGCGAGTACGACGTCCCCCACGCGATGCCCCCGAGGGCGTTGGCGACGAGGAAGCGCCGGTACTTCATCCCCGACAGGCCGGCGAGCCCGGGCATCACCGCGCGCAAGAACGCGGTGAAGCGGCCGAGAAAGACGTAGAGGGGGCCGCGCTGGGCGAGGCCCTCGAGCGCGCGGTGCAGACTCGCCTGGCGTTTTCGAAGCACGGGCAGCTCGAGCAGTCGGTCGCCGTAGCGCTTGCCGACCTCGTAGCCGACCGAGTCGCCGATGACCGCTGACACGATGACCAGACCCACGAGGACCCCGATGTTCACGTGGCCCCGGCTCGCCACCACGCCCGCCACGATGACCGAGGTCTCCCCGGGCAGCACGAAGCCGATGAAGAGGGCCGCCTCGCCAAAGACCAGCAGCGCCACGAGGCCGTAGACCAGTCCGCCGGGCAGGTGCTGGATCTTGGTGATGATGAAGCTGACGACCGTGGCAAAGACCATTGCTCCATTGTGGTCGCTTCGCGAGCGGCCCCGAACATTCGTGGCGACCGCGCTCGGCGCGGGCGCTGTGGCAGCATGAATCATGTCCGACACGACGCCCTCAGGCCGACGCACGCCGAAATCGCTGCGCGAGCGCGCGCCGCTGCGCGCCGGGGCCCTCTCGGAGTGGGCGCTCGTCCCCCTGCGGCTCTTCCTCGGGGCGACCTTCACCTACGCCGGGCTGCAGAAGTTCGCCAACCCCAACTTCTTCAACGGCGTGAGCCCGATCTCGATCCACGCCCAGCTCGTGGCGGCCGCTCGGGTGAGCCCGCTGCACGCCATCGTCGTGCACCTGGTGGGCCTCGCCACGCCCATTGGCGCGACGATCGCGATCGCCGAGCTCGCGATCGGGGCCGCCACGCTGATCGGGATCTTGCAGCGCGCCGCCGCGATCGGGGGCGCGGCCCTCTCGTTCCTGCTCTTTCTCACGGTGAGCTTTCACGCGACGCCCTACTACACGGGGGCCGACCTGGTCTTCTTCTTCGCGTGGCTGCCCCTCGCGCTCGCCGGACGTTCCTCGCGGCTCTCGCTCAGCGCGCTGGTCGAGGCGCGCTCGGCCGCCGAAGCGCGCCGGCCCGCCCCCGAGATCGTCGCGATCCCCTTTGACGAGGTCCGTGCGCGCTGCGGCCACTACGACACGGGACGCTGCAGCGCGCTCGACGGGGCAGCCTGTGCCTCGACCCACTGCCCGGTGCTCGCGGGACCCTCGGCGTCAGCGAGCGACGGCGAGGTCGATCGGCGCGCGGTACTCGCGACGGCGAGCACGGTGCTCGTCGGCGGTGCGGTCGCCGTCGGCGCGGTGGTGACCGCCGTCGCCGGGCGCGTGGTCGGTGGTGCGGTCGACCCGGTTGCGCCCAACACCCTGCACGCGCCGCCGGGCGCCGCGCGCACGGCGCTCGGGGTGGAGCTCGGGCCCGCGCGCGACGTGCCCGTGGGCAAGGCCGCCAACTTCACGATCCCCGCGACCGGCGACCCGGGCATTGTCGTCCAGGCGAGCAAGGGGGTCTTTGACGCCTACGACGCCGTCTGTCCCCACGCCGGGTGCACGGTTGGCTACTACGCCCAGAACCACCTCTTGGTCTGTCCGTGCCATGGTTCGCAGTTCCTGGTCGCCACCGGCGAGGTCGTGTCGGGCCCCGCGCCGCACGGCTTAGCCAAGCTCACGGTGCTAGAGGGCCCGGACGGTAACCTCTACTTGAAATGACTGAAGAACGCCGCCGGGTACTCGTCGTCGAGGACGACCACAACCTCGCCCAGGCCCTCGCGGACCTGCTCACCGACGAGGGCTTCTCGGTCACCCAGCGCCACGACGGCGAGTCGGGATTTACCGAGGGCCGCGACGGCGCCTACGACGTGATCGTGCTCGACATCATGCTGCCCAAGCGAAACGGCTTCTCGGTCTGTCTGGACCTGCGCAGCGCCGGCGTGCACACGCCCCTGCTGATGCTCACGGCCAAGGACGGCGAGCTCGACGAGGTCGAGGGACTCGAGGTCGGCGCCGACGACTTCTTGCGCAAGCCCTTCGAGTGGTCGATCCTGCTCGCGCGGGTGAACGCGCTGCTGCGCCGCCACGAGCGCGAGCGGCCCCAGCCGCTCATCGTCGGGCCGGTCTCGCTCGACCCGGTCAGCCGCCGGGTCATCGCCCACGACCGGCCGGTGTCGCTCACCCCGCGCGAGTTCGCCCTGCTCGAGTACCTGCTCAGCCACGGCAGCGAGGCGATCAACAAGGGCGACATCCTCACGGCCGTCTGGGGCGGCGACTTCGACGGTGACCCGAACATCGTCGAGGTCTACATCGGCTACCTGCGGCGCAAGATCGACCTGCCCGACCGACCCTCGATCATCCGCACGGTCCGTGGCGTGGGGTACCGCGTTCGCGAGGACTGATGCGCCGGCGCGCGCTCTCGATCCGCGCCCGCCTGACGATGTTCTTCGTCATCTCGATCGCGGTCGTGCTCGGCTTCACCGGCATCGCACTGGTGAACCTCGTGCACCGCTCGCTGGTGAACAGCGCCACGAACCAGGTCACCGAGGTCATGGCCCAGGTCGAGAACCGCCTGTCGACCTCGACCCTGCCCGCCGGCCAGTTGGTGCTGCCGATGGTCGGCGACGTCGTCGTCCAGGTGACCGACCCCAAGGGCCGCGCCGTCTGGGCGGCGAGCTCGGCGATCGCCAACGAGCCGGTGCTCGCGCGCGCCGAGCCCGACAACGCCTCGACGACCGGACTCGCGGCGATCATCGTGCGCCACCGCGGCGCCGACCCGATCCTCGCGGCGCTCAGCCAGTCGACGGTCCAGTCGATCACGACCTCGCGCGGGCCGGCGCTGATCTTCGGCTTCGTCGACGGCGCCTCGATCACCCACAGCGTCGGCGTGCTGCTCGCCAGCGTCGCGATCTCCTTCCCGCTGCTGCTCGTGCTCGCCGGCGGGCTCATCTGGCTCGGGCTCGGACTCGCGCTCGCGCCCGTCGAGTCGATCCGCCGGCGCGTCGAGCGCATCGCCGCGCGCGACCTGTCCGAGCGGGTGCCGGTGACCGGCGGCGACGACGAGATCGCGCGCCTGGCGCGCACCGTGAACGAGATGCTCGACCGTCTCGAGGCGGCCAATCGCTTCCAGCAGGAGTTCGTCTCCAACGTCAGCCACGAGCTGCGAAGCCCGCTGACGACCCTGCTCGCGACGACCGAGCGGGCGACCAACCTGGCCGAGCGGGCCGACTGGGCGAGCGTGGCCGACACGATCACCCGCGAGGGCCGGCGCCTGGACGTGCTGATCGACGACCTCTTCTGGCTCGCGCGCAACGACGAGGGCCAGATCGAGTTACGCCACGTCGACGTGGACCTCGACGACCTGCTCTTCGAAGAGGCCCAGCGGGTGCGCTCGATGACCGGGCTCGCCGTGGACACCTCCGCGGTCACCCCGACGCGGGTCGTGGGCGACCCCGCGACCTTAAAGCGCATGGTGCGAAACGTCGTGGACAACGCGGTGCGCTACGCGAGCGCCCAGCTGTCCTTCTCGGCCGCCTACGACGGCGACGAGGCGGTGGTGCGCATCGCCGACGACGGCGAGGGCATCGACGTGGCGACGAGCGCGCGCTTCTTCCAGCGCTTCGTGCGCAGTGACCCCGCACGGGCGCGCACGTCGGGGGGCACGGGGCTCGGCCTCGCGATCGTGGCCGACATCGCCGCGCGCCACGGCGGCACGGCGCGCTTCGTGCCGGTCGACAGCGGCAGCTGTCTCGAACTGCGTGTCGCGCGCGGTGACGACGCGGTTTAGCATCACAGCGTGACCCCGCTCGAACTGGCCCAACGCCTCGCCCGACCGGTCGGCGCCATCGGGGCCGGCTTCTACTTCGACCCCGGCACGGCCGAGGCCGCCGCGGCGCTCGGGATCAACGTCTATGAGTTCTACGGCCTCGGGCGCGGCGGCGTGCTCGGCAACGTCGACGTCGAGGTGGTGCGCGACGCCTTCTACTTCTTCCATCCGCGCACCATCGACCTGCTTTGGGCCGCCGCCAAAGAGAAGGGCGATCCCGTCGAGGTCGCGCGCGCCCACGTGGCGGCGGCCTACGCCTACGCCGAGCGCACCTTCGCCGACGTGCCCCGCGACCTGCTCGCTAACACGGCGACGTACGCACAATTGGTGCTCGGTGCCGACCCGCTCGGGGAGCACCCCCTCGCTGACGGCTACCGGCGCGTCGAGACGCCCGAGCACCCCGCGCACGCGGCCTACCTCGGGGTGATCGGGCTGCGCGAGCTGCGCGGCGCGATCCACATCGGGGCGATCATCGCCGCGGGGCTCTCCCCGGCCCAGGCCTGCTACCTCGAGAGCCCGTCGATCTTCAAGCTCCACGGCTACCGCGACGAGGACGTCCCAACGGTCACGCCCGACCTCGAGGGGCGAAAGGCGGCCGCCGAGGCGGCGACCGACGAGGGGATGGCCGAACGGCTCGCCGTGCTCGACCAAGCCCAGGGCGAAGCGCTCGCGGCGGGCGTCGAGGCGATGGCGGCCGCGATGGCGAGCGAGGCCACGCGCTAGCGATGGCGCGGCGCGTCCCGATCCCGCGCGACCCGCTGCTCACGGCGCTCACCGTGGCGGCGATCCTCGAGACGGCCTGGACGATCTACATCGGCTTCAGCCTGCCGCGCTACTACGTTGCGAGCCACTGGCGCCTCGCCTGGGTGGGACTTGACGTCGGCGAGGTGCTGACGCTGCTCGCGGCCGCGTGGGCCGCGTGGAAGCGCCGGGCCATCCTCGCGCTCTTCACCAGCTCCGCGGGCACCATGCTGCTCGTGGACGCGTGGTTCGACATCACAACCGCCCGGCGCGGCGACCAGTTCCAGAGCCTGCTCTCGGCGCTCTTGATCGAGATCCCCTCGGCGGTCGCGCTCTACTGGGTCACCCAGCGCACGATCCGCCAGATCAACCGACAGCGCATGGGCGACGACGGCGTGCACGCGGTGCGCCAGTTGCCGATCGACCCGATCGACCCGCGGCGCGAGAGTCAGCGCTGACGCGGGTGGGCCCGCTCGAGGGCTAGGAGGAACTCCTTCACGTCAAGGCCGCCGCCGTAGCCGCCGAGGCCGTTGGCGGCGACGACCCGGTGACAGGGCACGACGATCGGCCAGGGGTTCACGTGGTTAGCCTGGCCGACGGCGCGCATGGCCTGGGGCCGGCCGATCGCGCGCGCCACGTCGCCGTAGGTGCGCACCTCGCCGTAGGGGATCGCGACCAGCGCGTCCCACACCTCACGCTGGAAGTCGGTCGCCTCCACGTCCTCGAGGCTGACGGTGAAGTCGTGGCGCTGGTGGCTGAAGTACTCGGCGAGTTGGCGGGCCCCCTCGGCGACCGCGCGCGGCGTCGCGCCGCGGGTCGCGCGCGGGTGCTCGCTGGGCATGAGGATCCGGTTGATCGAGCGCTCGGTGCCCATGACGCCCCACCGGCCCACGGGCGACGTCACGGTCGCGACGAAGTGCTCCACGACCCTGTTCTACCAGTACCGTCGAGACGTGCTGCGACGAAGCGTCCACGACGGCGTTGGGATCGTCACCGACGACGTCGGCGACGGCGAGACGGTGCTGCTGCTGCACGGTTGGCCCGACACCGCCGCGCTCTGGGACGAGGTCGGCGCGGGGCTCGTCGCGAGCGGGATGCGCGTCCTCGCCCCGGACCTGCGCGGCTGTGGCCGCTCGGACAAGCCCGAGGCGGTCAGCGCCTACGCCATGGGCCACCTCGTCGCCGACGTGCTCGCCATGCTCGACGAGGCGGGCGTCGCCACGGCCCACGTCGTCGGTCACGACTGGGGCGCCGCGCTCGCCTGGGCCGTGGCGACCTTCGCGCCCGAGCGGGTCACCTCGCTCGCCGCCCTCGCGGTCGGGCACCCGACGGCCTTTCGCAGCGCGGGGATCGAGCAACAGCTGAAGAGTCTCTACACCCAGGTGTTCATCCGCGACGGCGTCGGCGAGGCCTTCGTGTCCCAGCGCGACTACGAGTTGCTGCGCACGTGGTTCGCCCACCCGCGCGCGGCCAGCGTCATCGCCGAGCTCGAGCGCGACGGCCAGCTGCACACCCATCTCAACTGGTACCGCGCCAATCTGCCCGCCGACGCCTTCCTCGTCGAGCCCCCGCGCCTGCCACCGGTCCTCGCGCCGACGCTCGGCGTCTGGTCGAGCGGCGACCGGGCGCTCTCGGAGTCCCAGATGGTCGAATCGGGCCGGTACTGCGCCAACGGCTTTACCTACGTGCGCCTCGAGGGCTACGGCCACTGGTTCCCCCTCGAAGCACCCGAAGAAGTGACGAAAGTCCTTAGGGATTTCCAGGCCCGCGTGGCCTAATCACGGATTTTGCCCCGGTGGTCGGGTGGTAGAAAAGGATGATGAAAATTGCGCTCTGTAAAGAGTCGCGCGCCGGAGAGACTCGAGTCGCGCTCACGCCCGACGCGGTCAAGGCCTTCGCGCGCGACGGATGGGACGTCGTCGT
>JAJXXB010000283.1 GCA_021781315.1 Actinomycetes bacterium
GCCGAGGCGGCCTACGGCGCGGCGCCGTCACTCGCCCTGGCGGTGGTCGCCCTCATGTTCCTCGGCGCGGGCTACATCGGCGTGATGACCGGCCTCAACACGAACGTCCAGCTGCACGCGCCACTCGCCGAGCGTTCACGCATCCTGTCGCTCTACACGATGTCGCTGTCGGTGGCCTACCCCGCGGGATCCTTCCTGCAGGCCGCGCTGGCGCGCGCGGTGGGGCTGCGCGAGGTGACGATCGGCGCGGCGGCGCTAGCCGGCCTGGCGCTCGTCGTGATGGTGCTGCGCGCGCCGGGCTACTGGGGCGAGTTCGTTACACCCCAACTGGCCCCCGCGCAATTGCTGGCAGACTGAGACCATGTCGTTTGTCGCCATTAACCCCGCCACCGAGGTCGTCCTCGGTGAAGTTCCCCTGCACACGGCCGACGAGGTGGAGGCCAAGCTTGCCGCCAGCGCCCAGGCGTTCGCCACTTGGCGGGCCACGCCGATCGGCGATCGGGCCCGCCTCATGGTCACCGCGGCCGAGCTCTTGGAGGGAGAGATTCCGGTGGTGGCCGAACTCCTGACCAGCGAGATGGGCAAGTCCTTCAACGCTGCGCGCGGTGAGGTGGCCAAGTGCGCCCTGACGATGCGCTACTTCGCCGAGCACGCCGAGGCCTTCCTCGCCCCCGAGATGATCCCCACGAGTGCGAGCCGCTCGGGCGTGCGCTTCGATCCCATCGGAGCGATCCTCGCCATCATGCCGTGGAACTTTCCGCTCTGGCAGGTCATCCGCTTCGCCGCGCCCACGCTGATGGCCGGCAACGTCGTGCTGGTCAAGCACGCGCCCAACGTGCCCGGCGCGGCCCGATTCATCGAGGACCTCTTCGTGCGCGCGGGCTTTCCGGCGGGCGTCGTCACCAACCTCTTCGTTGACGTAGCGACCGTGGGCCATCTCATCGGCGACCCGCGCGTCGCCGGGGTCACCCTCACCGGTTCAGAACGCGCCGGCCGCGCCGTCGCCGAGATCGCCGGGCGGCACTTGAAGAAGTGCGTGCTCGAGCTCGGCGGATCGGATCCCTTCATCGTGGGTGCGCACGCCGACATGGATCTCACGGTGCCGATGGCGGTGACCGCGCGCGTGCAGAACAACGGCCAGGCCTGCATCGCCTCGAAGCGCTTCATCGTGGTGCGCGAGCGCGCCGAGGAGTTCATCTCGCGCTTCAGCGCGGCCATGGCCGCGGTGCCGACGGGCGATCCCATGGATCCCGAGACCGTGATGGGGCCCCTGGTCTCGAAGTCCCAGCGCGACCTGTTGGCCGCCCAGGTGGCCGAGACGGTCGCCGCCGGCGCGACCGCCGCGGTGGGCGGCGCCACGCGCGAGGGCGCCGGCTACTACTACCCGGCGACCGTGCTGGTCGACGTGCCCGCGGGCTCGCGCGCCGCCACCGAGGAGCTCTTCGGACCGGTCGCCGTCGTCCACGTCGTCGACGACCTGGCGGCCGCCATCGCCCTGGCCAACGACACCCCCTGGGGGCTGGGCGGGTCGATCTGGTCGAGTGACCCCGCCGAGATCGACGCGGCGATCGAGGGACTCGACGTGGGCGTGGTCTTCGCCAACGCGATCGTCGTCTCGATGCCCGAGCTGCCCTTCGGCGGGACCAAGGCCTCGGGATACGGCCGCGAGCTCTCGGCCTACGGCGTGCGCGAGTTCACCAACATCAAGTCCTTCTACGTCGCATGAGCACCCGGTACTACTTCGACCACGCGGCCTCGGCGCCGCGGCGTGACGAAGTAGCCGAGGCGATGGCCCCGTGGCAGCACGGCGTCGTCGGCAACCCCTCCGGGGCTCACGAACCGGCCCGACGGGCCCGTCGCGCGATCGAGGAGGCGCGCGACGAGGTCGCCGCCTTCGTCGGCGCCGATCCGGGCGGCGTGATTTTCACCGCGGGGGGCACGGAATCGTGCGAACTCGCGATCCTGGGCGCGGCGTGGCACCACCGACGCCACCGCCAGCTCACTTCGATCGTCGTCTCGCGCGTCGAGCACCACGCCATCCTCGACGCCGCGGCGATGCTGGCGCGCGATTTCGAGAGCGTGTCGGTGCGCTACTGCGAGGTCGACGCCGAGGGCGTGATCGACCTCGACAGCCTGCACGAGGTGGTTGACGAAAATACCGCGCTGGTGAGTGTCATGACCGCCAACAACGAGACCGGCGTCATCCAGCCCCTGGGGGCGGTCTCCTCCGTCGTCCTCGCGGCCGGACGGCGGCCGATTCCCCTGCACACCGACGCGGTGGCCGCCGCGCCCTGGCTGCACCTGCCGATCGTCACGGCGACCGCTGACATGGTTTCGCTGTGCGCGCACAAGCTGGGCGGTCCGGTGAACGCCGGCGCGCTGGTGCTGCGCGGCGACGTCGGACTCGACCCCGTGCAGCCCGGCGGGGGACAGGAGCGGGGACTGCGCGGGGGCACCGTCGACGTGGCCGCCGCGGTGGGTCTCGCCGCGGCCGTGCGCGCGACGGCTCGCGAGCTGACGGCCGCCAACGACCACGTGCTCGACCTGCAGACGAGATTGATCGCCGCGATGAGCTACCTGCCGGGCGCGCGGGTGACGTCCCTGGGCGCCGCGCGCGTGGCCGGCACCGTGCACGTGACCTTCGAGGGCCTGCTCAGCGACGAGCTGCTCTTCCTGCTCGACGAGGCCGGCGTGGCCGCCTCGGCCGCGGCGAGCTGCTCGAGCGGGGCCGGGGAGGCCTCGCACGTGCTGGTGGCGATGGGCGTCGCGCCCGAGCGCTCGCGCGGCAGCCTGCGCCTGTCCATGGGCGCCGAGACGACCATGGCCGACGTCGACGCGGTGATCGCGATCGTCTCGTCCGTCGTGCACCGCCTGAGCGGAGCCTGAGCGACACCCGGCTGGCAGACTGGGGCGGTGAGAGTTCTGGTCGCCATGAGTGGCGGGGTCGATTCGTCGGTCGCCGCCGGCCTGCTCGTCGAGGCGGGGCACGAGGTCGTCGGCGCCACCTTGAAGCTCTGGGGCGGCGCGATGGATTCGGGCTGCTGCTCGGTCTCTGACGTCGACGACGCGCGTCGCGTGGCCCAGATCCTCGGGATCGACCACCACGTCTTCAACTACACCGAGGAGTTCGAGCGCGACGTCGTGGCCCCCTTCGTGGCGGCCCACGCGCAAGGGCGCACCCCGAATCCCTGCATCGAGTGCAACCGGCACATCAAGTTCGACCTGCTCTTCGAGCGGGCCCGGCGTCTGGGCTTTGACGCCGTGGCGACGGGCCATCACGCCCGCGTGGCGACGCGCGACGCTCGCCGCTACGTCGCGCGCGGAGCGGACGAGAAGAAGGACCAGAGCTACGTGCTCGGCTACCTCGACGCGTCGGCCCTGGCCATGCTCGAGCTGCCGATTGGGGACTTCACCAAGGACGAGGTGCGCGACCACGCCCAGCGCTTGGGGCTACGCACCTGGAACAAGCCCGACAGCCAGGACGTCTGCTTCATCGAGGCCTCGCGGGGTCGCGAGGCGTTCCTGCGCGAGCGGATCGAGGTGACGCCGGCTCGAATCGTCGACGTCGCCTCGGGCGAAGACCTCGGCACCGTCGAGGTCGCCGAACTCGTCACCGTCGGCCAGCGCCGCGGCGTCGCGCCGGGGCGCGACGGCGAGAAGCGCTACGTCACCCGGGTCGACCTCGCCCAGCGCCGCGTCGAGGTTGGGCGCCTGGCCGACGTGCTCGTCAGTGAGGTTCGCCTGGACGAAGCGTCGCTCACCTTCGCCCACGAGGCTCTGCGCGACGGCGAGCGCGTCCTCGCCCAGTGGAGCGCCCACGGCGCCGTCCACGACGTCACCTATCGCGAAGCGCCCGCGCGCCTCGAGCTCGACGGACCGGTGCGCCCGGTCGCGGCCGGTCAGTCGGCGGTCTTCTACCGCCCCGACGCGCCCTCGCTCGTCGTGGGCGCCGGGATCGTCGCGCCGTGAGCGAGTACGCGCAGCGCGCGCGCGAGTTGCGCGAGCAGATCGAGCGTCACAACCGCGAGTACTTCGTCGAGGACGCCCCGGTCATCCCCGACGCCGACTACGACGCGCTGGTGCGCGAGCTGCGCGCCCTCGAGGCCGAACACCCCGAGGTGCGCGTCACCGGCTCGGTGAGCGAGGGAGTGGGCGCCCCGGCCGCGCCCACGTTCTCGCCCGTCGTGCACGCCGAGCGCATGTTGAGCCTGGACAACGTCTTTGACGCCGACGAGCTGCGCGCCTGGAGCGTTCGCGTCGCCCGAGGACTCGAGGTCGACGCTGCGAGCGTGGCCTTCGCGGTCGAGCCCAAGATCGACGGGCTCGCGCTCGCGATCACCTACCTCGACGGGGTCTACGTCCAGGCCGCGACGCGCGGTGACGGCCAGGTGGGAGAGGACGTGACGCGCAACGTGCGCACGATCCGCGCGATGCCGATGTCCATCGGCGCCACGGGCCGCGTCGAGGTGCGCGGGGAGGTCTTTCTCGCCAACGAGGACTTCGAGCGGCTCAACGCGGCCCAACGCGAGCGCGGCGAGCGCGAGTTCGCCAATCCCCGCAACGCCGCGGCCGGCAGCCTGCGTCAGAAGGACCCCCAGGTCAGCGCGTCGCGCCCGCTGTCGTTCCTGGCCTATCAGCTGGTGGGTGACGAGAGCGCGTTCACGACCTACGACGAGACGATCCGCCAGCTGGGCGAGTGGGGCTTTCTCACCGCGGCGCAGCTGGTCGTGGTGACCGGGGTCGAGGAGATGGTGGCCCGCTCGAGCTGGTTCGAGACCCACCGCCACGACCTGGGCTATCAGATCGACGGCGCGGTCGTGAAGGTCAACGACCTCGCCCAGCGCCGCGTCCTGGGCGCCACCTCGCGCGCGCCGCGCTGGGCGATCGCGCGAAAGTTCGCCCCCGAGGAGCGCTCGACACGCCTGCTCGCCATCGAGGTCTCGATCGGCCGGACCGGGCGCGCGACCCCGTACGCGGTGCTGGCCCCGGTGTCGGTGGCCGGATCGACCGTGGCCATGGCCACCCTGCACAACGAGGACCAGGTGCGGATCAAGGACGTGCGCCCGGGCGACCTGGTCATCGTGCGCAAGGCCGGCGACGTCATCCCCGAGGTCGTCTCGCGCATCCCCGAAGAGGCGGTCGCGCGCGGCCCGGAGTGGCGATTTCCCACGACGTGCCCCGAGTGCGACGGCCCCCTCGTGCGTCGTGAGGGCGAGTCCGACACCTACTGCGTCAACCCGGCCTGTCCGGCCCAGCTGATGCAGCAGGTGATTCACTTCGCCTCGCGAGGCGCGCTCGACATCGAGGGTCTGGGCGAGCAGCGCGTCGCCCAGCTGTTGCGCGAGGGTCTCATCAGTGATGTCGCCGACCTGTTTCGCCTGCGCGCCGAGGACCTCGCACCCCTGGAGGGCTTCGGGGACATCTCGGCGGCCGCCCTGGTCGCGGGGATCGACGCGGCGCGCGCCCAGCCGCTCAGCCGCGTGCTGGTCGGCCTCGGCATCCGCCACGTCGGCCCGGTGGCCGCGCGCGCGCTGGCCAGCGCGCTGCACACCTACGACGCGCTCGCGCTCGCGGACCTCGAGGTGCTCGAGGCCGTCGAGGGCGTGGGCCCGGTCATCGCGGCCTCGATCTATCGCTACGTGCGTGAGCCCGAGGTGGTCGAGCGCGTGGCGCGCCTGCGCGAGGCGGGCTTCTCCCTGACCGAGCCCGAACCCGCGCGCGCCGCAACCTCCCAGGCCCTGGCCGGACGGGCGGTGGTCGTGACCGGCGCCCTCGAGGGCTACAGCCGCGACGAGGCCGAGGCGGCGGTCGTCGCCGCGGGGGGCACCTCGCCGGGCTCGGTGTCCAAGAAGACCTACTGCGTGGTGGTGGGCGAGTCGCCGGGGGCGTCCAAACTGACCAAGGCGCGCGAGCTCGGCGTGCCGCTCGTGCCGGCCGAGGACTTCGAGTACTTGGTGACGATGGGCGTCTGGCGCAACACCGTGGCGTAGCCTCATCGGTAGGGTAAGGAGCGATGATGTCGACCACGTTTGCACCCGACCACGCCCTCGTAGGGCGCTATCGCATCATTGACCTGATCGGCGTGGGCCACACCGCCGAGGTGTATCGCGCCGAGGACCTCTCGCTGCACCGCACCGTGGTGGTGAAGGTCCTGCTCGCCAAGTGGGCGGCCCACGAGGAGGTGCGCCGCGACTTTCGCGACGCCATCATCCGCGCGGCCACCCTGGGGCATCCCCACATCGCGCGCGTCTACGACGGCGGCCAGGAGTCCGGCTCGATCTTCGTCGTGACCGAGTACCTCTCGGGCGGCTCGCTCGAGGACCTGCTCGCCTCGGGCCGGCACCTGAGCATCGAGGACACGGCGCGCCTGGGCCGCGACGTCGCGAGCGCGCTTAGCTACCTGCACGCCAACGGCGTCGTCCACGGCGGACTGTCGCCCAAGAAGTTGCTCTTTGACGCCGAGGGTCGCGTGCGCGTCTCGGACATCTCCCTCGCGGGGCTGGCGAGCGCCTATCGTGGCGCGCCCACCCTGGACCAGGCCCGCTACCTCGCCCCCGAGCAGGTCGCCGGCGAGGGCGCGCGCGACACCTCCGACGTCTACGCGCTGGCTCTGATCCTCTTCGAGGCGGCGACGGGCACGTCGCCCTTTGAGTCGATGAGCGCCGAGGCCATGGCGCGCGGTCGGGCCTCGACGCCGCTGCCGGTGCGCGCCGAGCTGGGGACCCTCGACATGCTCCTCGCCCAGGCGACGATCCCCGACCCGCTGCTGCGCATCGACGCCGAGCAGTTCGCGACGCGCCTCAACGCCGTGGCCGACGCCAGTCCCCTGACGGTGGACGCGCCGACCACCACGCCCCTGCTCGCCCAGTTCGCCCCGCCCCAGCCGCGCTCGTCGATCGGCTTTCGCCCGCCCTCGCCCGACCAGATCGTGGGCGACGCCGAGGCGCCGCGCCGGTTGCGCCCGAGCGTCGACACGGTGCGCTCACCGGACCGCTCCCTGGCCTTCGCCGCGCCCGCCGCGTCGCGGGGTCGGCGCACGCTGTTCCTGGTGGCCGCGGTGATCCTGCTGCTGGCCGCCCTCGGCGGCGCGGCGGTTTGGAAGCTCGGCCTGCTCAACACCGCGCACACGGTGCCCTCGCTGGTCAACGTCGACTACCGCCAGGCGGCGAACCTGTTGAAGGGCGACGGCTTCACCCTGAGCGTCACCGGACATCAGCACTCGGCGAACGTGCCGGCCAACGAGATCATCTCCCAGAGCCCCTCGGCCGGCTCGTCGGCCAAGTCCGGCCTGGTGATCACGGTCGTCGTCTCCGACGGCCCGGTGCTGGTCACGATGCCGGCCAACCTGATCGGCGAGGACTGCACCACGGCGACCTCGCAGCTGGCCGCCCTGCACGTGACGGCGCTGTGTCCCTCGAGCGCCGCGGTGCCGAGCGCCACGGTGGCCGCCGGCAAGGTCGTGCGCGTGACCTACCACGCGGCCGCGAATCCGACGTCGGTGCCGGTGAACTCGACCGTGACCCTGGTGCTCTCGAGCGGCCCGCCCGCGGGCGCGACCACGACGACGGTGCCGGGCGCGACGACGACGACCGTCGCACCCACCACGACCACCACCTCGGCGGCCCAGGGCCTGCGCCCGGTGCCCAACGTGCTCGGCATGGGTCCGACCCAGGTCAACGCCGCGTTCCGCAAGGCGCAGCTCTTCTACACGACGCGCGGACCCAACGCCGGCACGACGAAGTGGACCAAGGTCGTCTCGGAGGTCCCGACCGCGGGCACGATGGTCAAGTGGCGCTCGACCATCATCTTGAACGTGCAATGACCTGCGACCTCTGCGAGGCGGCCGTGATCACCACGCGCTACTTCGAGAACGAGCACTGCTGGATCGGCGACTGTGAGATCTGCCTGGTGCCGATGGTCGTGTGGCGCCAGCACGATCCGACCCCGCCCAGTGAGGTGCGCGCTCAGCTGCGCGAGTGGCTGGCCGGGGTCGCCGACGCCGAACTGGGCGCGGGGGAGTGGTCCTTCGATGACCACATGCGCAACATCCCCGACCACTACCACGCCCACGCCCGACCGGTGCCCGCGTGGCTGAGGCGGGGCTAGGGGCCTCGGTACACTCTCAGTTACCTGCGAGTAGGAGCAACCATGGGTGCACTAGAGGGTCGCGTCGCCATCATCACCGGAGCCGGGAGGGGCATTGGCCGCGAGCACGCCCTGCTCTTCGCCGCCGAGGGCGCCCGGGTCGTCGTCAACGACCTGGGCGGCAACCTGGACGGCTCGGCCGGTGAGGCCTCACCGGCCGAGGAGGTCGTCGCCGAGATCCGGGCGATGGGCGGCGAGGCGGTCGCCAACCACGACAACGTCGCCGAGTGGGAGGGCGGCGCGCGCCTGGTGGCGAGCGCGCTCGAGGCCTTCGGCGACCTGCACGTGCTCGTGAACAACGCGGGCATCCTGCGCGACCGGGTCCTCGTG
>JAJXXB010000145.1 GCA_021781315.1 Actinomycetes bacterium
GTCCACGTCGCCCAAATCCACCAGGTCGACGACCTCGGCGATGTCGACGTCGTCCTCGTAGGACCAGGTCGAGTAGCGCGCGAACGCCGCTCGAATGGCCCGGGGGGCACTCGTCGCGCTGCGCGGGGTCACTGACGTCGCGTACGTGGGCACGCCGAGGAGGGTGACGGTGCGCCGATCCGGCGACGGCGGGCGAAGGAGCGTGGACGCGGCCGGCCAGAGGGGATCGTGCGTCGCTGCCACGAGGCCCATGCTACGCACGGGCCTCGTGCGCGATCAGCAGCCGGGGCCGACGCGGTGGGGCCGCTGGGGCTGGGCGGTGCCCACGGGTGCGTGCAGGCCCGGGGCTCGCCAGTCACAGCCCCAGCGGCCCGGCTCGGCCAGGGCCACGAAGAAGTCGCGCTCCCAGCCGGTGTTGTAGATGGTCGGGTTGTGCTGGGCCAAGGGGAGCTGGACGTTGTAGACGCCGGGGTGGTGCAGGGGCGCGAAGGGCGCGCCCAGGATCGGCCAGAAGGGATTGATGTCGAGTTCCATGCCGGTGACGACACCGGCGGCCACCATGGCGCGCGCGAGGTCGGGCGCGAGCACGTGACCCATGGTCGCGACGTAGATCAGGTTGCCCGCCGCGTCGACGCCGATCCCGCTGCGCGGTTCGCCCGGCACCTCGTGGAGGGGGTCGCCCCAGAACTTCCAGGGCGCGTGCAGGGCGGCCGGCGTCGGACGGGCGTTGGCGACCAGCAGGACGAGGTTCTGGCGCACGGTGGTCGCGACGAATCCGCGCGGTGGAAAGGTCGGGCTCCCCCACGTGCCGATCGCCCAGTGGCCGTACGCGTCAAGGGCGAGGGAGGCGTCGCCGCGCACCAGCGGAGCGAGGACGAGACCGTCGACCATCGAGCCGCCCGCGCCCGCGGCCTGTTTGAAGGCGCCGTTGAAGACCGCGACGACCCCCGCCGGTCCCTCGACCGGCCAGTCGATCGACGGGCCCGCGTCGGCCGGCACGTTCGCCCAGTGCAGCGGGTCGCCCGAACCCACGTGCCAGCGCAGGAACGTGGTGCGCGCGCGCAGTCGCAGCGCGCGAAAGGTCACGCCACCGGCCACCACGTTGCGATAGTCGACCATCACCCCGCGCGCCGAGTGGCTGACGACCGCCCAGAACGGCTGGGCCCTCTCGGGGGGCACCGTGGTCGTCGTCACTCGCGGGCGCGACGTGGTGGTCGTCGCGGGCGCGGGCGCGTGCGCGAGCACCACCGCCCCGGCGACGAAGGCGACGGCGAGGACCGCGACGACGACGAGGCGCCGACGAAGGCGACGGGTGCGGCGCGACACGTCTTAGCGTTCGATGATGCGCACGCCCGATTCCGAGGCGGGCGCCTCGGGCTCGTCGATGAAGCGCGGTACTTCGGTGGGCTCGAGGTCATCCGCCACGTCGTCGGCGTAGGCCGGCGCGGGCTCGGCCACGTACTCTCCTTCAACGGTGCGGGTGACGACGTTGGCCGTCTTGCGCTTGCCGGCGCCCCGCACGCCCTGCATCTCCTTGCAGATCCGATAGGTCAGCGGGTAGGCCACGAACGGGGCGATCAGCACGAGGATGCGCATCGCCCACAGCACCGTGTTGAGCGACACGTGGAAGAAGTTGGCGATGACGTCGGTCGAGCTGGCGATGAAGAGCATGGCCACGAACGCGAGGACCGCGACGCCCGCCGCCGTGCGCTTGGGGCGGTTGCTCGGTCGATCCAGCAGGTTGTGCTCCGCGAAGTCCTTGGTGAAGCGTCGCTCGATCGCCGGCCAGATCATGATCACGTTGAAGAGCAGACCGGGGAAGATCACCGCGGGGATCGTCACCTCGAGCGGAATCGTGTAACCAAAGGAGTGGAAGGACCACGCCGGGAAGATGCGCAGCGCCCCGTCGAGGAAGCCCATGTACCAGTCCGGCTGGACCGCGTAGGAGATGCGCGAGGCGTCGTAGGGGCCGAACTGCCAGATCGGGTTGATCTGGGCGAAGGCCCCGAGCAGGGCGATCACGCCGGCGACGAGGAAGAGGAATCCCGTGGTCTTGGCCATGAACACCGGGAACATGGGGGCGCCGACCACGTTCTTCTCGGTTCTGCCCTCGCCGGGGAACTGGGTGTGCTTCTGGCGCACCAGGAGGATCATGTGCACCGTCACCAGCGTGATGATGATCCCCGGCACGATCAGCACGTGCAAGATGAAGAAGCGCGGGATGATGTCGGTGCCCGGGAAGTTGCCCCCGAAGATGAAGAACGCGAGGTAGGTGCCCACCAGCGGCACCGACAAGAGGATCGAGTACGCGATGCGAATTCCCGTGCCCGAGACGAGGTCGTCGGGCAGCGAGTAGCCGAGGAAGCCGTTGACGATCGCCAGGATCAACAACGTGGTGCCGATGGTCCAGTTGAGCTCGCGCGGCCGGCGGAAGGCGCCGGTGAAGAAGACGCGGGCCATGTGCACGACGATCGCCCCCACGAAGATGTCCGTCGCCCAGTGGTGCATCTGGCGCATCAGCAGGCCCGCGCGCACCGCGAAGGAGAGATTCACCGACGAGGCGAACGCCTCGGTGACGTGCTGGCCGTAGAGCGGCAGGTACGAACCGCGATAGGTGACGATCGCCTGGCTGGGGATGTAGTACAGCGTCAGGAACACGCCGGTCACCAGCAGGACGACGAACGAGTACAGCGCGATCTCGCCGAGCATGAAGGACCAGTGGTCGGGGAACACCTTGTCGAGGAAGGTGCGCCCGCCCTTGGCCACGCCCAGGCGGTCGTCGAGCTCTCCCAGCGCCTTGCCGACGGCGCCGTAGGGGCCCTGGGCCGCCTTCTTCGCGCGACGGGTTGTCACGTCACTCATGAGCGCTCCCAGAATCCGGGCCCGACGGCGGTGTGGTAGTCACTCTGACTGCGCAGGTAGCCCGCGGAGTCCACGTAGAGCGGCAGCTGGGGCAGCGGGCGTGGCGCCGGGCCGAAGTTCGGGATCGCGCCGTTGGTGACGTCGAACATCGACTGGTGGCACGGGCACACGAGCAACTGGAGCTGCTGCTCGTAGAGACCCACGGGGCATCCCAGGTGCGTGCAGAGCTTGGAGTAGGCGAGGTAGCCGTGCGGGCCCCAGCTCTCGCGCCCCTTCTGGGTGACGAAGTTCTCGTTCGAGATGCGAATCAGCACCGTCTGGTCGACGGCCTGGCCGCGATCGGTGTACTCGGTCCCCTCGGGGTAGACGGTCAGCAACGAGCCCACGGCGAGGTCGCCGACGTGCACGCGGCGCCCGTCGATGCCGACCAGGTAGCTGCCGGGACGCCAGTCGGTGTGAAAGAGCGTGTCCTTGGGCAGCGGGCCCAGGCTGCGCAGCAGCGGGAAGATCGCCACGACGCCGAAGGCCCCCAGGCCACCGCCGAGCAGGCCGCCGAGGAGCTTGCGCCGCTTGATGACGCCGCCGCCGCGCTCGACGATCGCCGCGGCGAAGGCGTCGCGCGTCTCTTGGTCGTTGGCCATCTCGTGGCGCTGCTCGACGAAGGGTCCGCGCGGCATGAGGTACTTGCCCCAGGCGACGAGGCCCACGCCGAGGAAGAACAGTCCCCCGCCCATCGTCGCCCCGAGAGTCCAGGGGGCGGCGTCCACCCAGTAGCAGTAGCCGAAGGCCACGATGAGCGCCAGGCCCACGAGGAACAAGATGGCGATGACCCGTTCGACGAGGAGGGGGTTGCGGGCCGCGGGCTGCAGGTGCGGATCGTCGGCCGCGAGGCCCGCGATCTCCACCGGCGTGCGGTGCTCGGTTGACTCACTCACTGCGCTCTCCTACCCAGTATCCGAGAAGGGCCAGCAGGCCCACGCCCAAGAGGAGGCCGACGAATCCTTCGGCCACCGGCCCCAGCCCACCGAGCCCGAAGCCGCCCGGATTGTTCGGGTGCTGGATCTCCGTGGTGACGTACTTGACGATGTCGGCGACCTGGTAGTCGCTCAAGTTGCCGGTGAAGCGCGGCATGTTGGCGGGACCCGTGCGGATCGCCTCGGCGACCTGGGTCGCGGGGATGTTGCGCAGCGAGGGCGCGAACGTGCCGGCGGCCAGCGCGTCGCCGTCGCCTTCGATGGTGTGACAGGCCGCGCAGTTCAGGGCGAAGAGCGCCATGCCATTGGCCACGTTGGCGTCCTTCACGTTGACCGTGGGAATGGCCGGGTAGCTCGGCGAGAGCGAGTTGACCCAGGCCGCGATGGCGAGGGCCTGGTCGTGGGTGAGGCGCGGCTGGCGGCGCGGCGCCTGGACCGATCGCGGGTCGGCCGCGGGCATGCGACCCGACTCGATCCAGAAGTCGATCGTCGCCGGCCCCAGGCCCACCAGGTTCGGGTAGGCACCGGCGGTGCCGTTCGCCGGCACGCCGTTGGCCTCGGTGCCGTGACACGAGGCGCAGTTCTGCAAGAAGAGCGCCTGACCGGTGGCCGCCAACGCGGGCGAGGGCACGTTGTAGGTGATCGCGCTGTCGCCGTAGCTGATGACGAGGCCCGTCTGCGGGTCCACCGTCACCTTGTCCGAGTTCGGGGTGCCGGCGTTGTGGCGCGTCGTCTGATAGACGACCTTGCCGGCGGCGCCGGCGCCACCAGCCAGGGCGAGCGGCACCAGGGCGAGGACGACGGTGGCCGTCGCGACGCGCACTCGCGTTGAGAGATACGACACCGGGCTTACCTACTTAAGAAGGAAGAGGGACGAGAACAGGCCGATCCACACCACGTCGACGAAGTGCCAGTAGTAGCTCACGCCCTGGAAGGTGGCGAGCTCGCCCGGGTCCCCCTCGGAGCCGCGCATGCGAAAGAGCAGGAAGCCCATCGCGACGAGGCCGAGGAAGACGTGCAGACCGTGCAGACCAGTGGTGATGAAGAAGACCGAGCCGTAGGAGTTGGTGTACCAGCGTGTCGCCAGGTGGGTCCACTCGTAGGCCTGGTTGCCGACGAAGAGCGCGCCCATGATGATCGTGACGATCACCCAGCGCCGCGCCTCGTCGCGGCGGCGGTGCTCGATCAGCCAGACCGCCCACTGCATGGTGAAGGACGAGGCAATCAGCACGATGGTGAAGATGCCCGCCTGGATCGTGTCCAGGTGGGTGCCCGCGGGCGGCCAGGACTGCAGGTGCGCGCGGATAGTAAACAAGGCGGCGAAGAGACCCGAGAAGAACATCAGCTCGCTGCCGAGCCAGATCATGACCCCGATGGCGAGCATCGGGGGCCGGTCGTGGACGATCTTCTCTTGCTTCGCCAGGCTATTGAGGGGAATCGCCTGACTCACTCCCACATTTCTAGTTGAGCGCGCTACCGGTCACCGGTCCGTCCACTGAAATTAATCACAGAATTGTGGCGGGCAGGGGTCCGCCAGCGACTATGGCGAGGCGCCGGGTCGGACGGGTCATGGCCACGTACAGGGTCCGCAGCCCCCTCGGCGTGACCTGGCCGTCGCTCGACTCGCGACAGGCGATCTCGCAGGGATCCACCACCACGACGGCGTCGAACTCGAGGCCGTTGGAGCCCTCGGCGGCCAGTACTACCAGGTCAGCGCCTAGTCCACGCGTCGTCTCGTCGCGCGGATCCACCGCGGCGAGGCCCCCGGCGAGGAGGATCTCGATGATCTCCTCGACCCGCGCGGCCGCGACGATGACCGCGGTGCGCCCGGGGGCGACCGCCTCGACCTCGCGGCGGGTCGCCGCGACCAGTCGAGCGGCGAACTCCTCGGCCCCGACTCGCTCGACGATGGGCGACACCCCCGCGCGGCGCACCGGTCGGGGGGCCTCCACCTCGGGCGCCGCGGCGGCCAGGGTGGGCGCCGCGAAGTCGAGCACCTCCTCAGGGGTGCGGTAGCTCACGGTCAGGTCCACGCGAGTCGGGGTGCGACGCGGCTCGAGCATCGCGATGGTCGCGGCCCAGGAGGCCGGCGACGACGCGGTCGTGGCCTGGGCCATGTCGCCGACGATGGTCATCGAACCCGTGAGGTCGCGCCGACGTAGGACGCGCAGCTCCATCGGTGAGAGGTCCTGGGCTTCGTCGACGACGATGTGACCGTAGGTGATGAACTCGGCCTCGTCGCGTTCGGCCGCGGCGGCGGTGGCGAGGCGGGCCGCCTCGCGCAGTGCGGCGGCGCGCACGTCGGCGCGGTAGCTGTCGAGGTCGATGCCGTCGAGCACCGTGGTCTCGGCCTTGGGCGGGCGCGGACGCTTGCGGGGTCCGAGCAGGACGCGGGCCTCGTCGATCAGCGCCGCGTCGGCCGTCGTCCAGGCCACCTCGTCGAGCGAGGCCGAGCGCGCACGATAGAGCATCTCGCACTCCTCTTCGCTCAACACGCCCTTGCCGGCGGCGCGCAGGAGAGCCGGTGCGCCGAAGAGGTCGTGGAGCAGCTCCTGGCCCGAGAGGCGCGGCCAGATGCGCTGGACCAGCTCCTTGAAGGCCTGGGTCGCGCGGATCGTGTCGGCCACGTCGTTGAGCGAGCTCTCGTCGCCCTCGTGCACGAAGCGGTCTTTGTAGGTCAGCGCCAGCCGGTTGGCCAGCTCGCGTCCGACCGCGCTACGGCGCTGGTTGTGGTTGCCGGGGCGGCGTTTGGCCCGCTCGACGATCTCGCGGGTGTCGCGAGCGCGCACCGTCACCGAGACGCGTCCCACCATCAACGCGACGTCCTCGCGCAGTGGCCGTTGGCGCGTCGCGAGGGCGCGCTCGATCACGCGCACCATCCGCGCGTCACCCTTCAGGCGCGCGACGTCGTCGCGGTCGCTGCCCCTCACCGTCACGTTGGTCACCAGTCCCGAGATCGTCGACAGCGTCACGCCCGACTCGCCCAGGGAGGGCAGGACGTTCTCGATGTAGTTGAGAAAGAGCGGGTTGGGCCCCACGACGAGCACGCCCTGGCGCTCGAGAGTCGCGCGGTAGGTGTAGAGGAGATAGGCCGCGCGGTGCAGCGCCACGGCCGTCTTGCCGGTGCCGGGGCCGCCTTGGACGAGGAGCATGCCGGCGAGGGGCGCGCGAATGATGCGGTCCTGCTCGCCCTGGATCGTCGAGATGATGTCGCCCATACGACCGGTGCGCGCGCGCCCGAGGGCCGCCAGCAGCGCGCCGGGGCCGCCGAGGGCCAGGCCGCCCTCGACCAAACCCTCTTCCGTCGCCTGACGCTCCTCGCCCTCGGGTAGGTGCAGGTCGCCGTGGACGTCGGCGAAGTACTCGTCCTCGACGCCCGTGACCGTGCGCCCGCGAATCGCCACGTGGCGCCGACGCACCAGGTTGAGCGGTTCGACACCGGTGGCCCGATAGAAGGCCTCGGCGACCGGCGCGCGCCAGTCGATCACCAGCGGGTTGAGCTCGGCGTCAGACACCGCCAGGCGCCCGACGTGGAAGGCCTCGCCCGCGTTGACCGCGGGGTCGTAGTCGATGCGCCCGAAGAAGAGAGGCTGATCGCCGATGGCGAGTTGGTCGAGGCGCTGAAGGGCGGTGCCCATCACCACGTCGCGCTCGACGAGGTCGCCGGCTCCGCGCATCGTCGCCACCGCCGCGCTGTCGCGCAGGGATCGCGCCTCGTCACGCATGTGATCGAGGGCACCCAGGGCGAGATCGAGGAAATCCTGCTCCTCGGCGATTTCACGCTCGTGCGCCACCTTCACCTCTTTCGCGCGACCTTCAAATGGGGTCTGACAAGTCTAGAGGACGCGCTCGACCCTCACGCCAGTGGGACTACGGCGCGCCCCTAGATTGGGAACGACCAAAGGAGAACGGTGGGCGAATCAGCATTTCTACGGGCGTGCCGGGGCGAGAGCGTCGACCACGTCCCGGTGTGGTTCATGCGCCAAGCCGGCCGCTCGCTGCCCGAGTACCGGGCGCTGCGCGGCACCGGCTCGATCCTCCAGGCGATCGCCGACCCCGCCCTGGCCAGCGAGATCACCCTGCAGCCGGTGCGCCGCTACGGCGTCGACGCCGCGGTGCTCTTCTCGGACATCGTGGTGCCCTATCACGCGATTGGCTTCGGGGTGGACGTAGTGCCGGGGCGCGGGCCGGTCATCGAACAGCCCTTTCGCTCGGCGATGGACCTGGCGCGCCTGCGCGACCTCGAGGCCGCCGACGTCGCCCACGTGACCGCGACCGTCGAGCTCGCCGTCGCCGAACTCGCCGCGACCGACACGCCGCTGATCGGCTTCGCCGGCGCGCCCTTTACGGTGGCGAGCTACCTGGTCGAGGGCGGTCCCACGCGGGTCTTTGGCGTGATCAAGACGCTGATGCACTCCGATCCCCGACTCTTTGACGCGCTGCTCGATCGCCTCGTGGCGATCACGATCGCCTTCCTG
>JAJXXB010000168.1 GCA_021781315.1 Actinomycetes bacterium
GTCCTCTGCGATCCGGCCCTCGGCCGGGGCGCGACGTGGGCCGCCGCCGGGATGATCGCGCCGTCGGCGGAGATCGCCCCGGGTGAGGAGAGCAACTACCGCCTCCAGCGCCGCGCGCTCGGCGCGTGGCGCGAACTTGGCGACGACTTGGAAGAACTCGTGGGCGAGAACGTGGGCATCTACCAGCGCGGCACCCTGCTCGCAGGATTCGACGCGAGCGACCGACGACTCTTGGAGCAGTTCGCCCAGATCGCCGGCGAGTTCGAAGCCCCCATGCGGCGAGTGACGCGCGCGGAGTCACCGCAGGTCTTCCTCGGACTCACCCCGCGCATCAACGACGGGCTCATCATGGACGACGACGCGTGGCTCGACCCCGACCAGGCGGTGGACCTCCTGCGCCGGGGGCTCGGCGCACTGGGAGCCACCATCATCGACGAACGGGTTGAGCGGGTGGGCGCGGACGCGGCGGGCGTCATCGTCGAAACGGCCCACCAGACGATCCACGCGCACGCCGGAGTACTGGCAACGGGCTCGACGGCGCTGCCCGAGGGGGCCCAAACCAGTGGTGAGCACGTGATTCGCCCGATCCGGGGCATCACGGTGCGCGTCAATGGACTGGACCGCAGCGACCAGCCCATGATCCGCGCCTTCGTTCGGGGGCGCGCGTTCTACATGGTCAGTCGCCCCGAGGGCTACTGCGTGCTGGGCGCGACCGCCGAGGAGCGCAGCGAGCTCGTGGTCGAAGTCGGCGAGCTCGCGCGGCTGCTGCGCGACGCGCTCGACGTCGTGCCGTCCCTCGAGACCGCGGCGATCGCCGAGCTTCGCTACGGACTACGACCGGCCAGCGCCGACCTGGCACCCTTCTTCGAGGAGATCCAGCCGCGCGGCTGGGCCTGGGTGTCGGGCCACTACCGCCACGGCGTCACCCTCGCTCCCCTGGCCGCAATGGACAGCGCCGACTTCGTCGCCGCGCGAGCCTGATGCGGGTCAACGGCGAATTGCGCGGCGGCGGGCCGATCAGCGTGCGAGCCCTGCTCGACGAAATGAACCTCGACGGGCGCGGTGTGGCGGTGGCGCGCAACGGCGAGATCGTGCCCCGATCGTCCTGGGAGAGCGAGATCGTCGGTACCGAGGATGTGATCGAGATCGTCACGGCCGCCGCGGGTGGCTGAAATCGGGCTCATCAACGCCACCGGCTAAACTCACTCTCTCACGGGCTGTGGCTTAGTTTGGTCTAGAGCGCTCGGCTGGGGGCCGAGAGATCGGGAGTTCGAATCTCCCCAGCCCGACCACACGACCGCGCCCCGGCATCGTCGGTCGCGCGTGTGAGATCCCCCCAAGACGCGAGAGAGTGCCGTGATCAACCTGTTCAGTCCCCTCGATCTTCGCGGCGTTCACGTCGCCAACCGCTCGTGGGTGTCGCCCATGTGTCAGTACTCGGCCGATGAGGGCGTCGTCGGCGACTGGCACCTCGTGCACCTGGGATCCTTCGCCACCGGTGGCGCGGGGCTCGTGCTGGCCGAGGCGACCGCCGTGTCACCCGAGGGCCGCATCTCGGTCAACTGTCCGGGACTCTGGAACGACGCTCATGTGCAGGCCTGGAGCCGCGTGACGTCCTTCGCTCATTCCCTGGGCACGCCGATGGGAATCCAGCTCGCCCACGCGGGTCGCAAGGGCTCTACCCACGCCCCCTGGGCCGATCACCAGTTCGCCGCGCTCGACGAGGGCGGCTGGCAGACGGTGGCCCCCAGCGCGGTGGCGTTTGAGGGCTATCCGACGCCACGGGCCCTCACGATCTCCGAACTCGACGTCCTGGTGGAGGACTTCGCCGCCGCGGCCCGACGCGCGCTCGCGGCGGGTTTTGACGTACTCGAGATCCACGCGGCCCACGGATACCTCTTGCACGAGTTCCTCTCCCCCCTGTCCAACACCCGCGACGACGAGTACGGCGGCAGCTTCGAGAACCGCGTTCGGCTCCTCCAGCGCGTGGTCGACGCGGTTCGCTCCGCGGTACCTGAGGCTACGCCCCTCTTCGTGCGCCTCTCGGCGACCGACTGGACCGAAGGGGGATGGAGTGACGACGAAACCGTCGAGCTGGCCGCGCTGCTCGCTGGCCGAGGCGTGGATCTCATTGACGTGTCCTCGGGCGGCAACGTTGCGCACGCTCGAATCCCCCTCGCACCCGGCTATCAGGTCGGATTCGCTGAACGAGTACGACGCGAGGCGAACGTCGCGGCCAGCGCCGTCGGCCTCATCACCGACCCCCACCAGGCCGACGAGATCGTTCGCACCGGCCGCGCCGACGCGGTGATGCTCGCTCGTGCCCACCTGCGAAACCCCCGCTGGACCTTCGCCGCGGCCGAGGCCCTGGGCCACGTGATCGCCTGGCCCCACCAGTTCGACCGGGCGCGCACACTGCACGCCTAGGCGGCGCGCCGATGAGCCGGGCGAGCGAAGGTCTCGACGGTAGACTGGTTCAAACAGGCCAGGAGGGAAACCTGGCGTTCGCCCCTGAGGCGAAAAACGATGTGCCCAGAGAGGGTGATTCCGACCGCGGGTTGGACACAGTATGGAGAAGAAGGATTCCTTCGTCCTACGACACCTGGCCGACGTTCAGCCCGAATTGTGGTGGCTGGACTCGGACCCACTAGAACCGGCACCCCATTCCGCTCTCGTCGGCGAAGTAGGCGCCGATCTGTGCGTGGTCGGCGCCGGCTACACGGGACTATGGACCGCGCTACTCGCTAAGGAGAGAGAGCCCGGTCGCCAGGTCGTCGTCGTCGAGCAATACGAAACGGGCGCGGGCGCGTCGGGACGCAACGGCGGGTTCTGCTCGGCGTCGCTGACCCACGGGTTCTACAACGGCCTGCGTCGGTTCCCCCACGACATGGCGGTGATCGAGCGCTTGGGGCGCGAGAACCTCAACGAGATCGAAGAGACCGTCGCACGCTACGGCATCGAGTGCGACTGGGAGCGCACCGGCGAACTGCGCGTCGCCCTGGCGCAGTGGCAGCTCGACCAGATGGTCGAAGAGGCCGCGCTGCGCAACGAGATGGGCGACCACGTCGAGGTCCTGTCGCGAAAAGAAGTGCAACGCCGGGTCCACTCGCCCACCTACATGGGCGGGCTCTACGACCACGACGGAACCGCGCTCGTCGACCCGGCCCGCCTGGTCTGGGGCCTCGAACGGGCCTGCCTCGCACTCGGGGTCACCATCTACGAGAACTCCAAGGTCGAGTGGCTCGAGGATGTGGATGACGCCGTGCGTGTGCACACCCCCTACGGCGCCGTCACCGCGCAGCGCGTCGCGCTGGCGACCAACGTCTTTCCCTCGCTGATCCGCCAGGCGCGCAAGTACGTCGTGCCGGTCTATGACTACGTGCTGGTCACGGAGCCTCTCACCGACGCCCAGCGTGACTCGATCGGCTGGCGGGGACGCGAGGGCATCGCCGACGCCGGTAACCAGTTCCACTACTACCGTCTGACCCAAGACGGTTCGATCCTCTGGGGCGGCTACGACGCGATCTACAACTTCCGCGGCAAGGTGCGCCGCGAGTACGAGTTCAACGCCGAGACCTACGCCACGCTGGCCCAGCACTTCCTGGCGACGTTCCCCCAGCTCGCCGGGATCAAGTTCACCCACGCCTGGGGCGGGGCCATCGACACGTGCACGCGCTTCTCGCCCTTCTGGGGCCAGTCCCATCAGGGTAAGGTCGCCTACGTCATGGGCTTTACCGGCCTTGGCGTGGCGAGCACTCGCTTCGGCGCGGCCACGATGCTCGACCTACTCGACGGACTCGACACGGAACGAACCCGACTGACGATGGTGCGCCGCCGCCCGGTCCCCTTCCCGCCCGAGCCGTTCAAGTGGATCTTCATCCGCATCACCCAGGCCGCCATCAAGCGCGCCGACGCCCGTCAGGGCCGACGCAATCTGTGGCTCAAGCTGCTCGACGCCCTCGGCCTCGGATTCGACTCCTAGGCCGAGGGCTCTCGATCACTCCTCGCCTGAGGTCGTCGACATCAATCCGGCGATCATGTTCACGACCGTCGGGTCGGTGAGCGTCGTCACGTCGCCCAGCGAACGATTCTCGGCGACGTCGCGCAGCAAACGGCGCATGATCTTGCCCGAGCGGGTCTTGGGCAGATCCGGCGTCAGGATGATCTGACGCGGCTTGGCGATGGGGCTGATGACCTTGGCCACGTGCTGGCGCAGCTCTTCAATCAGGGGCGCCTGGTCCTTGTTGGCCTCTTCGGCGGAGAGCTTGAGCGTGACGAAGGCCACGATGGCCTGGCCCGTCGTCTCGTCCGAGGCGCCCACCACGGCCGCCTCGGCCACGGCGGGGTGACCCACCAGGGCGTGCTCGACCTCCGTGGTCGAAAGGCGGTGGCCCGAGATGTTCATGACGTCATCGATGCGCCCGAGCAGCCACAGGTCGCCGTCCTCGTCACGCTTGGCGCCGTCGCCGGCGAAGTAGACGCCCGGGAAGCGCTTCCAGTACGTCTCCTTGAAGCGCTCGGGGTCACCGTAGATGCCGCGCGTCATCGACGGCCAGGGCTTGGTCACGACCAGGTAGCCACCCTCGCCGTTGCCGACGGACTTGCCCTCGTTGTCCACGACGTCGACGTAGATGCCCGGCAGGGCCCGCATCGCCGCACCCGGCTTGGTCGAGGTGATGCCCGGCAGCGGCGAGACGAGGATCGCTCCGGTCTCGGTCTGCCACCAGGTGTCGACGATCGGACAGCGGTTGCCGCCCACGTGCTGGCGGTACCACATCCAGGCCTCGGGGTTGATGGGCTCGCCCACCGTGCCCAGCAGTCGCAGGCTGCTGAGGTCGTGGCTGTCGGGCAGCTCGGGGCCCCACTTCATCAGCGTCCGGATCGTGGTCGGTGCGGTGTAGAGGATGGTGACCTTCAGTTCCTCGATGATCTTCCACCAGCGGTCGCGCCCGCCCGAGTCGGGTAGGCCCTCGTACATCACCTGGGTGACGCCATTGACCAGCGGACCGTAGACGATGTAGCTGTGCCCGGTGATCCAGCCGATGTCCGCGGCGGTCCAACAGATGTCGGTGTCGCGCTTGACGTCAAAGACGTAGTGGTGCGTCGACGCCGCCTGCGTGAGATATCCCCCCGTCGTGTGGAAGATCCCCTTGGGCTTGGCGGTGGTGCCCGAGGTGTACATGATGACCAGGGTCTGCTCGGCGGGGAACGACTTCGCCTCGTGCTGGTCGCTCTGGCGGTCGACGACGTCGTGCCACCAGTAGTCGCGACCCTCGATCCAGTTCACATCGCCGCCCGTGCGCTGGACGACGAGGACCGCCTTCACGTTGGGACAGTTCAACAGCGCCTCGTCGACCGCCGGCTTGAGGGGACTCGCCGCACCGCGGCGGAACGCCCCGTCTGCGGTGACCACGTACTGGCAGTCCGAGTCGAGGATCCGACTCGACAGTGCGTCGGCGCTGAAACCGGCGAAGACCACCGAGTGCGCGGCGCCCAAGCGCGCGACGGCCAGCATGGCGACCACCGCCTCGGGGATCATCGGCATGTAGATGGCAACGCGGTCGCCCTCCTTCACGCCCAACTCGGTCAGCGCGTTCGCCGCCTGGCAGACCATGCCCTTGAGCTGGGCGTAGGTAATCGTGCGCATCTCGCCCTCGGCGTCGGCGACCCAGTGATAAGCCACCTTGTCACCGCGGCCCTCGTCCACGTGACGATCCACGCACGTCACGGCGGCGTTGAGCTTGCCGTCGCTGAACCACTTCGCGAAGGGCAGGTCCCACTCGAGGGTCTTAGTCGGCGGCGTGTCCCAGTGCAGGCGATTCGCCTCATTGCGCCACCAGGCCTCGGGATCGCGATCGGCCTCCTCGTAGATGGACGGCTGAGCGTTCGCCTGCGCAGCGAATTCGGCGCTCGGCGCAAAGGCCCGCCTCTCGTCGAGCCAGGCTTCCAGCTTTGCTTCGGTCATAACACTCCCCCAGTTTCGGTAACTCACGAACAATGCGGTGCGCCAGCGGCGTCACCTTCTTACCTACCACGTCGGGGGCACATGTGTCACACGGGCCAGAACGCCAACGACGCCCGAGCCGATTGGCTGGGCGTCGTTGGCGGTTGGGTCCGGTGGCAAGCCACCAGTGACTCGTACCTTAGTCCGTGCCGCCGACGCCGCGTGGGACACCTCGACCCACTCGAAAAAACTTCACTTCGTACATCGTCACACGGCGGCGCTGGGCATGGCCGCAGCGCCGCCGTGTGAGTAATCG
This sequence comes from Actinomycetes bacterium, assembly GCA_021781315.1. The sequence goes on from JAJXXB010000168.1 coordinate 6,261, forward strand.
TTTAGTCCGCCGACTAGCTGCGCGGACCCACCGGGAACACTGTGCGCCCCCATGTCTCGTTCACCACGCCGGCCATCGAGGTGTACCAAGCGATGATGGCCGTGAGGATGCCCAGCCAACCGCCGATCTTCGTCAGGTTCTCATGCCCCGCACCCCAGGCTCCGAGCGTCAAGAAGACGAACGTGACCAGCAAGACAACGAAGACGGAGAAGATCGCCGTGTTGGTCTTGGCCGCGGCAACAGTCATGTACAGCGTGAAAATGGTCCAAGCCAGTAGATAGACACCAAGTGCGCCCTTCACTGCGAGACCGCCCTGGAAATTGATGAATGCATAGATGCCCATCCAGAAGGCACCATACGAGGTGAAGGCCAGTGCTCCGAAAGTGTTCTTCCGAGCGAACTCCCACATGCCCGCCGCGAACTGCGCGATGCCGCCATAGAAGAGCGCGAGCGAAATCGCCCCGTCGATTCCAGCGCCGGCCGTGCCACCAAACTTGAAGAGCCCTGCGTTGAAGCTACTGAGCAGGAACGTCGTCATTGCAAAACCCGCCAGACCCAGTGGTCCCGGATCGGCAACTTTGTGTTCAGACATTTAATTCCCCCAAAATTGAATGCACCACAAACCATCGGAATTGATGGTTCGTACCTGATTTAACACCCTTGACACATTGCGGGGCGGGATTCTTCGCTCAATTTTGCCGAACGGGCAGGGCCAATAGTCCCAAACGAGTAGCGGTGGGCTAATGGACGAGCCGTGCCGGGCGCCTTAGTCGAGCGCGCGACGGAAACCGTTCACTAACTTTTCGGTGTCAGCGGGCGATGCCCCGTCGAGAATCGTGCGCACCAGTGCCGAGCCCACGATCACACCATCGGCAACCTCCGCGGCCTCGCGAGCCTGCTCGGGGGTGGTGATGCCAATGCCGACGAACGTGGGCAAGTCCGTTGCGCGACGCACGGCCGCAACGACGCGTGGCGCCGCCCCGAGATCGGCTGCGCGACCCGTGACCGCCATGCGCGCCGAGGCGTAGACGAAGCCCTCGCTCATCGCGACGATGCGAGTGACGCGCTCGCTCGGCGTGGAGGGAGCGACGAGGAAGACGGTCGCCACGTCTACCCCGTGACAGGCTTCACGCCAGGGTTCCGCCTCCTCGGGGGCGAGGTCGGGGACGATGGCGCCGTCAATCCCGCTGTCAGAGAGACGGCGCGCGGACGCGGCCAGACCGTAGTGGTGCAAGACGTTGTAGTAGCTCATCGCCACCAGCGGGACCTCGGCGCCGAGTCCGGCGACCTCGGCGCACAGCGAGTCCAGCGTCGTGCCGTTGGCGAGCGAACGCAGTCCGGCCTCTTGGATCACGACGCCATCCATCATGGGGTCCGAGAACGGTACGCCGATTTCGACGGCGTTGGCACCCCCGGCGATCGCGGCCTCGACGTGGCGCACCCAGTCCGTCGTCACACCCGCCATGAAGTACGGGACCAGGGCTTTCACCCCCGATTCGCGCAGCGCGCGCAGGTGACGCTCGAGGCTCTTCACGATCCGCTCCGCAAGATCGAGAGGACCTGGGCGACGTCCTTGTCGCCGCGTCCCGACAAGTTGAGTAGCACCGTTGAGCCCAGGGGAATCTCTCGACCGGCCTCGCGGATCAGCCAGGCCACCGCGTGGGCCGACTCCAGCGCCGGGATGATCCCCTCGAGCTCACTGAGAGTGCGCAGCGCATCGATGATCACCTCGTCGCCCACCTCGACGTAACGGGCTCGTCCGCTTGCGGCGAGATGCGCGTGCTCGGGGCCGATCCCCGGGTAGTCGAGACCCGCCGAGATCGAATGGGCCTCCTCGATCTGGCCGAACTCGTCTTGCATGATGAGCGAGCGCATGCCGTGCAAGACGCCCGGCGAGCCGTGACCCACCGCCGCTCCACCGGCGGCCTCGACGCCGACGAGTTGGGCACTCGAGTTCGCAAAACCAGCGAAGACGCCGGCCGCGTTGGATCCGCCGCCCACGCAGGCCACCACGTAGTCCGGGGTGCCCACGCGAATGTCGTGGAGCTGACGGGCCGCTTCGTGGCCGATGATGCTCTGCATTTCACGCACCATCCACGGAAAAGGGTGCGGACCCATGACCGAGCCCAGGCAGTAGTGCGTGTCGTCGACGCAGGTGACCCACTCGCGCATCGCCTCGTTGACCGCGTCCTTGAGAGTTCGACTGCCCGACGTGACCGGCACCACAGTGGCGCCCAGCAACTCCATACGAAAGACGTTGAGCTCCTGGCGCTTCGTGTCGACCTCGCCCATGAAGATGGTGCACGCCAATCCCAGCCGCGCCGCGGCGGTCGCCGTGGCCACGCCGTGCTGGCCGGCTCCCGTCTCGGCGATCACGCGCGACTTGCCCATGCGAACAGTGAGCAACGTCTGACCGACCACGTTGTTGATCTTGTGCGAGCCCGTGTGGGCCAGGTCCTCGCGTTTGGCGTACACGGAGATGCCCAACCGCTCCGAGAGGCGAGTCAGCGGAGTAATCGGCGTCGGGCGTCCGGCGAAGTCCGCGAGCACGCTCTGGTACTCGGCGAGGAACTCGCGGTCCGACCAGGCGTCGAGGAAGGCGTCCTCGAGCTCGAGGCAGGCCGGCATCAGTGCCTCGGGAACGAAGCGCCCGCCGAACTCGCCAAAGCGCCCGAATTCATCGGGCGTCGACATGTACACGGTGTTCTCAACCACGGTGCTCCTCTCGTTCCAAAAAGTACTGACGCGCGTTGCGCACGAAGGCCTCGACCTTCGCTCGGTCCTTCACCCCGGGCGAGGACTCCGAACCACTCGCCACGTCACAGCCCCACGCCCCGACCTTCGCCAACACGTCGGCAACGCTCTCCCCCGTCAGTCCGCCCGCCACGATGATCGGCCGATCCCAGTCGCGGCGCGCGACGTCGTCCCAGTCGTGGGCCACGCCCGAGCCCGGGCGGGCCCCGTCGATCAGGTAGGCATCGCCGGCCCCGGTCGCCGCGTCGAGGTCATCGACTGACAGCGCCTCGATAAGAGCGAGCCCGCGCTCACGCGCCAGCGACGCGACCCCGTCGGACATCTCGCCGTGAACCTGCAACGCGTCGAGCTCGAGCGCCTCGAGCGCGCGCGCGGCCTCGTCGTAGGTGACGTGGCGAAACACGCCCACGCGCACGAGGCGGCCCTCCACGCTCGCACAGATCGCAGCGGCCGTCTCGAGCGTGACTCGTCGGGGGGAGTCGGCCAGGATGACGCCCAGTGCGTCAGCCCCGGCGTCAGCCACTAGCTCGGCGTCGGCGACGGACGTGACGGCGCAAACCTTGATGAAGTGGCGATAACCGATCAGGTTAGCCACGAGGTCGCCGTTTCACGGAGGAGAACTCGCGCACGAGTCCCTCGGGCGACGGCGCGCGCACGAAACTCTCACCCACGAGTACCGCGTCGACACCGGCGTCGGCGACACGCTCGACGTCCTCGACGCTCGCGAGACCCGATTCGGCCACCGCGAGCACCGTCGTCGGCAAAGCGGTCACGACTTGCGCCGCTCGGTGCGGGTCGACGTCGAAGGTGCGCAGATCTCGTTGATTGACGCCGACGATTCGCGCTCCCGCGGCCAGGGCCCGATCGGCCTCGTGGGTGTCGTGTACCTCGACGAGGGCGTCGAGGTGGCAGGCCGACGCCACCATCAAGAACTCCTCGAGCTCGGGGTCGCTGAGAGCCGCCACGATGAGCAGGACCGCCGCTGCACCCATGTGGGCCGCGTCAATCACGTCATTGGCGCTCACCGTGAAGTCCTTGCGCAGCAGCGGCAGCGACACGGCGTGTCGTACGGTGCGCAGATCCTCGACCGAGCCCGAGAAGAAGTCCTCGTCGGTCAGCACCGAGATCGCGGCCGCTCCCCCAGCTTCGTACTGTCGCGCCACTGCGGTGACATCGAGGTCGTCGTTGAGCCATCCCTTGGACGGCGAGCGACGTTTGATCTCGGCGATCACCGCGACGTGGCCCACATCGCGCACGAGCGCCTCGTGGAAGGAGGGGCCGTCGTAGACCACCTCGCCGAGGCGGCCGCGCCACGAACGATGGTCCTGGGCCGCCCGAGCCCGATGAGCGTCGACGATGGTGTCGAGATACGTCGCGGTCATCTCGAAATCGTACTGTCGCGGTCGCGATGGTCGGTCGCGACTAACTTGTCGCTATGTTGAACGCTGTTTCGAACGCTGGCGCATGACTGAGTCCTTCGCGCTCGACGTCCTCCAGCCTCTCGTGCGCGGCACCGACCTCGAACGTACCGAGGCGCGCGACGCCCTGGCCGCCATCCTCGCCGGTCACGTGGATCCGGTCCTGATCGCGAGCTTTCTGACCGCGTTGACCGCCAAGGGTGAGACCGCGGCGGAGATGACCGGCTTCATCGACGCGATGATCGCCGCGGCCTCCACCTTCACCGTCACCGACGAGGCGATCGACATCGTGGGAACCGGCGGTGACCAGCTGCACACGGTGAACATCTCGACGATGGCCGCCTTCGCCGTCGCGGGATGCGGGGTCCCGGTCGCCAAGCACGGCAACCGTGCCGCGTCCTCCTCGGTGGGCTCGGCCGACGTCCTCGAAGCCCTCGGCGTGCGCCTCGAGGCACCCGCGGACGTCGTGCGCGCCTGCGTCGAGGGCGCGGGCATCGGCTTCATGTACGCGCCGACGTTCCACCCCGCCCTGGGCAACCTGGTCCCGATTCGACGGGCCCTGAAGTTTCGCACCATCTTCAACGTCCTCGGTCCGCTGGCCAACCCGGCGCTCGTTCGCCGTGCGCTGATCGGTGTGGCCCAGGCGCACCTGCTCGATTCGATGGCCGAGGTGCTGCACACCCGCGGCGCCCTCTTCTGCGTGCTCGTGCACGCCGACGACGGCCTCGACGAGCTATCCCTGGGGACGCCGTCGAGCCTGCACGAGATCCGACCCGAGGGCGTCACCACGCGCGACATCGACGCGGGTGAGGAACTAGGGCTTCATCACAGCGCGGCGAGCCTTCGCGGTGGCGACACCGCCGACAACGTGGTGGTCGTACGGGCCTTCCTCGAGGGTGCGGCGGGACCGGTCTTCGACGTGGCCTGCGCGAACGCCGGGCTGGCTCTCATGGTGGCCGGTCGCGCGATGACCCTGCGCGAAGGGTTCGACCTCGCCGCGGCGAGTGTGCGCGAGGGTCGCGCCGCGCGCGCCCTCGAACGCCTCGTGGAGATCTCTAACGCTTAGAGGGCGCGCAAATCCGTCTTGTAGCGCTGACCGTTCGCCACGTACAGGGCCGCGCCCTCGGCGATGGCCGAGCGGTCACTAGCACCCTCCTTGATCGTGGCGGGCACGCCCACCGCGAGGGCACCGTCGGGAACCTGGGTGCGGTTGCGCACCACCGCACCGGCCGCCACGGTGGCGCCGGTGTGGACCTCGGCGTGGTGCAAGACGACCGAGGAACTACCCACGAGAGCACCGTCGTGGATCACGCAGCCTTCCAGGTGGGCGTTGTGGCCCACCACGCAGTCGCTGCCCACCACCGTGGGGAACTCCGCGACCGCGTGGACGATCGTGCCGTCCTGAATCGACGTGCGCTCGCCCACGATGATCGTGCCGTAGTCCCCCCGCAGCACCGCGCCGGGCCAGATCGAGGACAACGCCCCGATGCGCACGTCGCCGATCACGACGGCGTCGGGATGGACGAAGGCGTCGGGGTGCACGGACGGAACGCGCTCACCCAAGGCGTAGATCGGCATGGTTTCCTCCTAGTGGGTCAGCCACGAAATTAACTGGTAGAGCCGCCAGATCAGGTAGATGATCGTCACGACGATGAAGAAGCGCCACCGCCAGGGCATGGGCTCTCGCGCAGTCTCGGCGACGGGCCGGCCGCACACGTCGCACGTGTCGCCCTCGACGGGCCGGTCACAGTTCTCGCACCACGAGGCCACTAGTCGATCCTGACTCGCACCTTCAGCGGCGTCGAACCCAGCTCGAAACGCTCGCGCAGACTGCGCTCCACGTAGCGCAGATAGGTCGCCGGGAGCCGTCCCGAGACGAAGAGCGTGAAGGTCGGCGGCTCGCTCGCCCCCTGGACCGCGTAACGGATCTTGCCGGTGGGGGCGGGCTGCTTGATCTGTAGGTCGCGGATCGCACGATTGAGCACGCCCGTCGGCACCCGGGTCGCGTAGTCCGCGGCCGCCTCGCCGAGGGCGGGCAGGAGCTTATGCACGCCTCGCCCGGAGGTGGCCGTCGTCTTGATGACCGGAGCGCTCCCGAGGAAGGCGAGTCGGTCGCCGAGTTTGGCCAGGACCTGGGGACGTTCCTCGGTGGGGATCAACTCCCACTTGTTGAGAACGACGATCGCCGGGCACCCCGCTCCGGCGATGCGTTCGGCCAAGCGCTGATCCTGACCGGTGACACCGATCGTCGCGTCGATGACCAGGACCGCGATGTCGGCCCGGTCGAGCGCCTCGAGGCTGCGCAGCACCGCGTAGGTCTCCAGGCCGGCCTCGGTCTTGGCGCGCCGGCGCATGCCGGCGGTGTCGATGAATCGGATGAGCCCCTGTTCGGTCTCGACGACGGTGTCGATGGCGTCACGCGTGGTGCCCGGCATATCGTGCACCACCGAGCGTTCCTCACCGATGAGCTGGTTGAAGAGGGTCGACTTACCCACGTTGGGCCGGCCCACGATCGCCACGCGCAGCGCGCCGTCGTCGGGCTCGTTGGCGGGGACCTCGTCGACCTCGTCGGCCAGGATCAAGCGGTCAACGATGGCGTCGAGCAGGTCGCCCGCTCCGCGCCCGTGCAGGGCGCTGACCGTGAAGGGCTCGCCCACGCCCAACTGCAGGAACTCCCAACTCTGGGCGTCGTGGTTCAGGTCGTCGACCTTGTTGGCGACGAGCAGAATCGGCCGCCCGCTGCGCAGCGCCCAGCGCGCGGCGTGCAGGTCCTCGTCAACGACGCCGGTGGTGACGTCAACGACCAACAGCACCAGGTCGGCGCCGTCGAGCGCCGTCTCGGCCTGCTGGGAGACCTTGGACTGCAGCTCGTCGCCGCTCGCCGTCCAGCCCCCCGTGTCGACGACGTCAAAGGTGACGCCGCGCCACTCGATCTCGACGCTCTTGCGGTCGCGGGTGACCCCGCGGTGTTCTTCGACGACCGCCACGCGTCGGCCCGCCAGACGATTGACCAACGAGCTCTTGCCCACGTTGGGCCGGCCCACGATGACGACCTGCTTGTGCTTCATGGCGACACCAGGACCCCGGAGGAGACCTCGTCGAGGGTGCGGCGCAGGTCGAGCCCCGTGGTGGGGACCGTGCGCACGCGCCGGGGCAGGTCCTCGAGCGTGAGTCCGTCGAGGAAGCGGCCTTCGTTCACGCACACGTCCGGGATCAGAACGGTCGTGTCGGAGTTGATCTCACTTAGGGCCGCCGTGAGATCGGCACCGGTGAGTAGGCCCGCCACCTTGATGTTGCCGCCGAAGTACGCGTTGGCAACGGCGCGCACCTCGACGTGCGCGTAGCCCACGGCGTCGAGCAGGTCGCGCAGGATCGGCGCGGCGTACTCGCCCGTGAGGATGGTGACCGACCGGCCCGCGCCACCGGATGAGGACCCGCGCTCCGCGCGATAGCCCCACGCCGGCGCGCCGTCCACACTCTGGAAGAATCCCGTGCCCAACGTGTCCATCTCGACCTCGTCGAGAAAGCTCTGACGAAATGCCGCCACCAGTCCGATCCCGTTCTCGGCCTGATCGAGGGAGTCGAAGTAGGCGGGTTCGCGCGGCTCCAGCCCGGCGACCAGGTAGAACTCGTCGCTCGCGTTGATCGACACCGAGAGCCCCATCTCGCGCACCAGGGCGTGGTAGTGCTCGGCGAGCGCCACCACGCTGGCCGCCTCGTCACGGGTGTGGGGCCGCATGGACTCTTCGAGGGAGAAGTCGCTGACCCCCACCGGCACCACAGCCAGCGAGGCCAGTGCGGGATACGAGGTCACAACGTCGTCAAGCGTCCGCTCGAGCTCGGCGCCGTCGTTCACCCCCGGACAGACGACGACCTGGCCGTGGACCTCGATGCCCGCGTTGAGCAGCTCGCGCAGCCAGCGCAGGCTCGTCGCCCCTCGCGGGTTGCGCAGCATCTCGGCGCGAAGAGCGGGATTCGTGGTGTGGATCGACACGTAGAGGGGCGAGAGGCGCTCTTCGATCACGCGCTCGAGGTCGAACTCGGTGAAGCGCGTCAGCGTCGTGTAGTTGCCGTAGAGAAACGACAGGCGAAAGTCATCGTCCTTGACGTAGAGCGAGCGACGCAGCCCCTTGGGCAACTGGTAGATGAAGCAGAACGTGCAGTGATTGTCACAGGTGCGGATCCGATCAAAGACGGCCGAATCGATCGACAGGCCCAGGGGTGCCCCGGCCTCCTTGTTAATGACGACCTTGCGGGCGAGATCGCTCCCCTCGCGCTTGATCACCAGGACGACGCGCTCGCCGTCGACCAGCTGCTGGTACTCGATGATGTCGGTCGGTTCGCGGCCGTTGATGCTGACGAGCTCATCGCCGACGGCCAGATCCGCGCTCGCGGCGGGCGAGTCAAGGGAAATCGAGGAAATGCGGGCGCCCGACACCCCGCCAGCCTAATGGCGCGCGACCTCGGCTCACTAGGCTGGCGCCGTGAGTGTGGACAAGGTGGTTCTGGCTGCTCCGCGGGGATTTTGCGCCGGCGTCGAGAAGGCCATCAAGGCCCTGGACTGGATGACGCGAATCTTCGAGCCCCCGGTGTACTGCTACCACGAGATCGTCCACAACCAGTTTGTGGTCAACCACTTCACCTCCCTCGGCGTGGTCTTCGTCGACGACGTGGCCGACGTGCCGCGCGGGGCGCCGGTCATGCTCTCCGCCCACGGCTCGCCCCCCCAGGTCATCGAGGCCGCACGCCGCGGCGGCGGCACCGTCATCGACGCGGTCTGCCCCCTGGTCACCAAGGTCCACCACGAGCTCAAGGTGCGCGCGCGCAAGGGCTACACCATCCTCTACGTCGGCCACGAGGGCCATGAGGAGGCCGTGGGCACCATGGCGGTCGCCCCCGAGTCGGTGCACCTGATCGAGTCCATTGAGGACATCGACCGCCTGGCCGGCCTCGAGGGGCCCGTCGCGCTGCTGAGTCAGACCACGCTCAGCCTGGACGAGTGGCAAGACCTTCGCGACCACGCCCAGGCGGTCTTTCCCGACATCTGGATGCCCAATCGCAGCGATCTCTGTTTCGCCACGACCAACCGCCAGGCGGCGCTGCGCGCGATCGCCGCCGAGGCCGACGCCGTCGTCGTCATCGGCTCGGCCAATTCGTCCAACACGGTCGCCCTGGCGACCGTGGCGCGCGCCAGTGGTGCGTCGCGGGTCTTTCGGGTCAACGGGGTGCGCGACCTGCCCGACGACCTTGAGGGGGTCGTGGCCGTGACTGCCGGGGCCTCCGCGCCCGAATCACTGGTCAACGAGGTCCTCGACGCCCTGGATCCTCGCGAGGGTGTCAGCGTGCACACGGTGACCGTCGAGGACGAGTACTTCCCTCCCCCGCCCGAGCTGCGCGAGACCCTGCGCACGCTGGCGGCCCTGCTCGACGTCTGCCTCGGCGCGCCGTCACGCTCGAGCTTTGATGCCTCGGCCGACCGCGAGTTCACGGCGGCCCAGGTTCTCTCGGCCACCAGCCGTTAGCCCTGGCCCCGAGGGGCCCGCCGGTATACTCTCCATGTGAATTCCTTCCCGAGCATGGACGTCTCCACGCGTGAGCAGTGGATGACCATCGCCGAGGAGACGATCGCCGCACAGCCGCGCGTCGCGCGCCAGCTTTTGGACATGGTCCGGGGACTCTCGAGCGTCACCGACGGATTCAGCGTCGACCAGATGGTGCACGCCCTCCAGACGGCGACGCGCGCCGAGCGCGACGGCGCCGACGAGCAGGTGGTGGTGGCCTCGCTGCTGCACGACGTCGGCAAGCTGATCTCGGTGCCCAATCACCCGCGCATCGCCGCGGAGATCCTGCGTCCCTACGTACGCGACGAGGTCTACGCGATGATCGCCTATCACCAGGACTTCCAGGGCCGCTACTACTACGAGTACCTCGGGATGGACCCCAACCTGCGCGAGCGTCACCGGGACCAGCCCTGGTACGAACTGGCCGAGCGCTTCGCCGATTCCTGGGATCAGACGTCGTTCGACCCCGACTACGACCACGAACCCCTCGAGCACTTCGAACCAATGGTTCATCGCGTGTTCGCCCAAGCCCACTCACTGTAAGGACATCATGGCCAGCCACGACCTCGAGAAGCGCCGATTGACGAAGCTGCGCCGATACGCCATCGACCAGGCCATGGCCCAGCTCGAGGCCGAACGCCCGGGCTATCAGCCCCTGGGAATCGTCGCCTCGATCTGCGCCTACGAGGAGGAGGGCAACATCGGCGCCGTCCTCGAGGCGATGCCCGCGACCATCAATGGCGAGCCCTACACGATCCTCGTCGTCGTCGACGGCGGCGAGGACAAGACCGCCGAGATCGCCCGCAGCTATCCCCAGGCCGTCGTCATCGAATTCCCCGTGAACCTGGGCCACGGCGTCGCCCTTCAGGTGACCTATCGCTACTGCATCGATCACAACGTGAAGTACGTGGTGACCCTCGACGCGGATGGTCAGAACGACCCCGCGGAGATCCCCGACGTCCTGGCGCCGCTGCTGAGCGACCAGGCCGACTTCGTGGTCGCGAGCCGCCGCCTGGGCCAGGACCGCACCTCGGACCGGTTCCGCAAGCTCGGCGTGTACTTCTTCTCCTTCATCATGAACCGCATGACCGGAGCCAACCTCACCGACACCTCGACGGGCTATCGGGCCCTACGCGTGACGATGCTCGCCGACGTCATCGATCGCCTGACCCAGGAGCAGTACCAGACCGCCGAGCTGCTGATCACCTGTCTCAAGCGCGGCTGGCGCGCCGCGGAGGTGCCCACGGTGTGGCACCCGCGTCAGTCGGGCACGACCAAGAAGGGCGCGAACTGGCTCTTCGGCTTTCGCTACGCCCGCGTGGTCTTTGGCACCTGGTGGCGCGAGCGCTAGGCCGGCTCGTCGAGCGCCTGTTGGTAGACCCGTTCGAGCTCGGCGCGTAACTCCTCGCTCTTGGCGGTGATCGCGCTGCGCGAGACCCGTCCCTGTCCCTCCGCGGACGGCGGGAGGATCGGTTCGCCGATCACGATGCGGATCCTCGCCGGCCGCGGCAACTTCTTGCCCGGGGGCATTGCCTTCTCCGAACCCCCCACGCCGACGGGCACGACGGTCGCCCCGGTGCGCGCCGCCACGAACATCGCGCCGTCGCGCAACTCGGCCACCTCGCGACCCTCCTTGCGCGTGCCCTCGGGAAAGAGCACCAGCGCGTGTCCTCGGCGCAGCACCTCTTCGGCGAGCGCCATGCTCTCGCGGTCCGCGCTACCGCGCTTGACCGGGAAGGCACCCAAGTGCAGCAGGAGGATCCGCAGGGGGGCGAACTTGAAGATGCCGTCCTTGGCCATGAAGAAGACCTTGCGCGGCGAGATGAACAAGGTAAAGGCGAAGTCGACGTTGGAGCGATGGATCGGCGCGATCAGCACCGGTCCGACCAGGGGGATGTTCTCCTTGCCGGTGACGCGGGGCCGATACAGCACGAAGGACAGAAACGTGAGCAGTCCCGCCACCAGACGGTAGACCACGGTCTTGTTCGGGTTTATCTCGAGCGTTGCGCTGTCAGACATCGGATGATCTCTCCCACCACGTCCTCGACGGTTCGATCCGTCGTGTCTATCACCGTCGCGTCGTGCGCCTGGCGCAGAGGCGACGCGCTGCGGCTCGAGTCCACCTGGTCGCGTCGGGCCACCGAACCCGGGTCCTCGTCGCCACGTCGCCGGCTGCGCTCTTCGAGCGAGGCGGTCAGGTAGATCTTGAGCGTCGCGTCGGGAAAGACGACCGTGGTGATGTCGCGCCCTTCGACGACGGTGCCGACGGGTTGGGCCGCTGCCCACTCGCGCTGGCGATGCACCATGGAGCGGCGCACCTCGGGGTTGGCGGCCACTACGGACACGGCGTGGTTGGTGGCCTCGCTGCGAATCTCGTCCTCGACGTCACGACCGTTGACCGTCACGCGCGGCCGGGTGGTCAACGTGACCGAATTGGCCAGCTCGGCGAGGGCCCCCACGTCGTGCACGTCGAGCCCGCGCGCCAGGGCCTCGACGGTGACGGCGCGGTACATGGCGCCGGTGTCGAGGAACGACCACCCGAGGGCCTCGGCCAGGGCGCGCGCCACGGTGGACTTGCCCGAGCCCGCGGGTCCGTCGATCGCGATGACCGCCCCACTCATTGCAGGGATGCTAGATCGTCGAAGAACTCTGGGTAACTCGACGACACGCTCAGCGCGCCGCCGACCACTCCCCCGCGCCCCGCGGCCGCGGCGACGGCGGCTGCCATGACCATACGGTGATCCAGCTCGACGTCGAGGGTGAACGGGTCGAACGCCGCCGCGCTCTCACGGCCGCGCACGAAGAAGTCGTCGCCGTCGCTCCAGGTCTCACAGCCCAGCGCCGCCGCAAGGGCCATCGAGCCCGCGAAACGGTCCGACTCCTTCACCCGCAGTTCGCCGACGTCGCGAAAGACGCTGACCCCGGTGGCCGCAGCGGCGGCCACGGTCAGAGCGGGCACCTCGTCCACCGAGGGGATCTCCGCGGCGTGCACCTCGGTCGCAGTCAGCGACGAGCTCGCCACGCGCATGGACCCGTCATCGTTCCAGGCCACGTCTGCTCCCATTCGGCGCAACACGGCCACGAATCCCACCCGCTCGGGCGCGGTGTCGATCGGTGCGATGTCGATGGCCGCGTCACGATGAATCGCGCCCAACACGGCGAAGAACGCGGCCTGAGACGGGTCGCCGGGCACGCGCCAGTGCTGGGGGCCCGGTCGGCCGGGACTGATCGAGACCTCACGACCCGCCCCGGTGTCGACGCTGGTGAGATAGATCCCACACTGGCGCATCATGTCCTCAGTCGTCGAGCGAGTTCGCTGGGACTCTCGAACGGTCGTCGCACCGTCCGCGACGAGGCCGGCGAAGAGGATCGCGGACTTCACCTGGGCGCTGGCCACGGGCACGTCATACGAGATGGCCCGCAGCGGTCGCCGGCCGCGCACGCTCAGCGGAGCGGTCACCGCGTCTCCGCGCCCGGAGACGTGCGCGCCCATGAGCCGCAACGGTCGCGCGACGCGGTCCATCGGGCGCCGCGACAAGGAAGCGTCGCCGGCCAAGCGGTGCTCGCCGGGGATGCCGGCGACGATCCCGGCCAGCAGGCGCATCGTGGTCCCCGAGTTGCCACACTGCAGCTCCTGGTCAGTGGCGGTCAGGCCGTGGCGCGGACCCAGAACCTCGACCACGGTGTCGCGTGTCTCGACCGTCGCGCCCAGTTGGGCCATGATCTGCGCCGTCGCCACCACGTCCTCGCCTCGCGACAGCCCGTCGATCCGCGAGGTTCCGGCCGCGAGGGCACTGAGCATCAGTGCGCGGTGCGACGCGCTCTTGTCGCCGGGAACGCGTACCGCGCCGCGCAGTCGCGCCGCGGCGGGGACCTCGCGCGTGCTCACGACTCCTCCGCGACCACGAAGTCCTGGCGCGCCAGCTCCTGCGCCAGGCGAGCGGCCTGCGCCGCGTCGACGGCGAGCAGCAGGGTGCCGCTGGCGCCCTCGATCCCGTGGGCGATCTCGATGTCGTAGATGTTCACGAGCAACTCGGAGGCGGCGCGGGTCACCCTGGCCAGTACGCCCGGTTGGTCCGAGACGCCGACACGCAGGTAGGTGAGGTTCTCCGCGTTGAGGGCCCGTCCGGGCAGGGAACGCCGCGCCTGCGACGCGTCGCGCAGGGTGTCGGCGATCGCGGGGCGCTGGCCCTCGGCGATGGCGCGGCGCAGTTGGTGAAGACGCTCTTCGAGCGAGTCGAGGGTCGCCACGACGGCATCACGATTTTCGATCAGGACGTCGGGCCAGATCGACGGATCACCCGCGGCGATGCGCGTCATGTCGCGAAAGCCCCCGGCGGCCAGCTGAAGGAGCACGGCGTCCTGCTCCGCCACCTCGGCGGCCTCGTTCATCAGCGCTCCGGCCAACAGGTGGGGCACGTGGCTCGCAAGGGCGACCAGTCGGTCATGGTCACCCGCGGCAATGGCCACGACGTTGGCGTCGAGCTCACGCAGGATGCCGTGCAGGCGCGTGTAGGTTCCCGCGCGGGTGTGATCCGTCGGGGTGAGCACCCACGTGCAGCCGCGGAACATGTCGGCGCGCGCGGCGCGCCAGCCTCGCTGCTCCGATCCGGCCATGGGGTGCCCCCCGAGGAACCGCGGGTCGTCAACGCCGGCGACGATCGCGCCCTTGACCCCCGCGACGTCGGTGACGACGACGTCGGGTGACGCCAGACGCGCGAGGACCCGGTTCGCAGTCTCGACCACTGATCCGGCGGGCGTGGCAATCACTACTAAGTCCGTCGTCTCGTCGAGATCGCCCTCGACGAGGATCCCCGCCGAGAGTGCGCCCGCCACGATCGACTCGTCGCGATCCTCGCCCGTCACCCGCCAGCCGCGTTGGGTGAGTGCGAGCGCGAGGGACGCCCCGATCAGGCCCACACCGATGACGTGGGCGTGACGGCTACTCGGGGAGGTCATCGCGCAGGCTCTGGGCGTTGCGCAGGTACACGTGGTGCATCCGAGCGCGTTCGCGCGTGGTCGTCACGTGCATCAACACGCGGATGCAGCGGCGCATGGAGCCGGGCACGTCGATCTCGCTGGCGCACAGCAGGGGGATGTCGCCGAATCCAATGGATCGCGCCGCCGTCGCGGGGAACGCCGACGTGAGATCGGGGCTGGTCGTAAAGATCACACTCACCACGTCGTCGTGGCTCAGGTCGTTTCGCGCCATCAGTTGGGGCATCAGTTCGACGACGGCCTCGGCGATCGCCTCAGGGGTGTCCTCGTCGCAGGTCGTCGCGCCCCGCAGTCCTCGCAGTGCCGGCATTGTCATGCAGGCATCGTAGAGGCGATGTCGTCACTGAGGCCAACCGCGTCCATCAGACGGCGCACCTCGGCGAGGGAGAGCGGACGCGACGCACCCGGCGAGAGCGTGGCGTCTTGGATCGGACCGATGCGCGTGCGCACGAGACGCGTCACCTCGTGGCCGACGGCCGCGCACATGCGTCGCACTTGGCGATTGCGGCCCTCGTGGATCACGATGCGCAAAAGTCCCTCACTCACGCGGCTCACCTGGGCCGGGCTTGTCGTTCCGTCGTCGAGTTCGACTCCCTCGCGCAAGCGGCGGATCGCCGCGGGAGAGGGGTCGCCCTCGACGCGCACCAGGTACTCCTTGGCCACGCCCGCGCTCGGATGCGTCAAGAGGTGCGCCAGGCGTCCATCGTTGGTGAGAATGATCAATCCTTCGGTGTTCATGTCCAGTCGCCCCACGGGAAATACCCGAACCGGTGAATTGACGTAGTCGAGCACCGTCGGTCGGCCCTGGGGGTCGTAGGCCGTGGTGACGACCCCGTCGGGCTTGTTCAGCAGGAAGTAGACCGCCGCGGGCGCGGTCGGTGCCATCTTGCCGTCCACGCTGATGAGTTGGCGGGTGGGATCCACCCGGTTGCCCAGCTCGGCCACGCGCCCGTCGATGGTCACGCGGCCCTCTCGAATCAGGTCTTCACAGGCCCGGCGCGATCCGTATCCGGCGCGGGCGAGGGCCTTCTGGAGTCGCTCGCCCTCGCGCTCGGCGTCGTCGCTCAACTAGACCCCTCGGCCGCCGCCACGTCGGCCAACTCGGCCGCCAGCTCACGCGCGACGTCAACCGCCGGCATGAAGTCCTCGATGGCCGGCAGTTCCTCCAGCGAGGCCAGTCCCAGGCGATCGAGGAACAGTTCGGTCGTTCCGTAAAGCACGGGTTGACCGGGTCCGCCAGCGCGGCCCCGCTCTTCGATGTAGCCGCGCTGCTCGAGCAGGCGAGTCACCCCGTCGACGTTCACCCCCCGCAGCGCCGAGATCTGCGTTCGACTGATGGGCTGACGGTAGGCAATGATCGCGAGCGTCTCGAGGGCCGCTGACGAGAGGCGATGGGACACGTCGCGGTTCGCAAACCGTGTCACCCACGCCGCCACGTCGGGAGACGACTGCATGACCCAGCCGCTCGCGAGTTCGGTGTAGACGAAACCGCGCCGCTCGGCGAGGGCGAGCTCGCGCAACTCCACCAGGGCGAGGCGCACATCGCCCGCGTCGACCTCGGCGACGTCGGCGAGCTCTTCTACGCTGATGGGCTCAATCGCCACCGTGAGCATCGCCTCGAGCTTCTGGGCCAGGGAGAGTTCATCCCTCATAGCTGTCGATACCTTCCTGGTTGAGTGCGTCGGCGTCGCCGATCCATTCGATCGCCACGTCGCCGAACGTGGACCCCTGGCCCAGGTTCACGTGGCCGAGTTTGCAGAGCTCGAGCAGGGCCAGAAAGTGCACGATGACCTCGATGCGCGTGGCGAGCGACGCGGTGAGGTCGCGAAAGGAGATGCGCCCGGCGTTCGGGAGCCGCTCGGCGAGGGTGAGAACGGTCTCGGCGACGGTGACCTGGTCGACCGTGACGTGGTGAAGTCGAACGGTGGGGATCGGCCGCTCCTCGACACCGCGTAGGTACGCCGCCGCCAGGCGAGCCGGGGTCACGCCCGCGAGCAGGTCCGGCGGGGCCACCACGAAGCCATCGTCGATGCCGCGCAGCCGCGGAAACGACCGCCCGGCCCGCTCGAGCAGCGAGACAAAGGCGTCGGCCAGTCCCGCGTACGTGCGCAGCTCCAGGAGGCGAGCGAGCAGGACGTCGCGCTCCTCCCAACCAATGAACTCCTCGTCGGGCTCGCCGGCGTCGCGGCCCGGCAGCAGGGTCCGGCTCTTCATCTCGAGCAGGATCGAGGCGATGAGGACGAACTCGGAGAGTTCGTCCATCTCGATGATTCGCGAGGCGTCGCGCAGGCCGGCGATGAACTCGTCGACGATCGGCGCCAGCGCCACGTCAACCACGTCCATCTCGTGGCGACTGATCAACTCGAGGAGCAGTTCCATCGGGCCGCTGAAGGACGGCGTCGTCACGACGTAGGTCACGGCGCCATGCTACCGGAGGCCCCCGCCGCGGCTCATCTACGATGGATCAATGCGAGTCTTCTCCGGGATCCAGCCCACGGGCGCGATGCACATCGGTAACTACCTGGGTGCAATCAAACAGTGGGTGACGATGCAGACCGCTGGTTCGGTGTACTGCGTGGTGGACCTGCACGCCCTCACCCTCGACGCAGAGCCCGCGCTGCGCCGCGAGCAGACCTTGGACGCCTTCGCGAGCCTCCTGGCGGCGGGCCTCGATCCCGCGGTCGGCCCGGTCTTTCTCCAGAGCCGGGTCCCCTACCACGCCCAGATGAACTGGCTGCTCGAATGCGTGGCCAGCTTCGGCGAGCTCGGGCGCATGACCCAGTTCAAGGAGAAGGCCGAGCGTCAGGTGGGCCACCGCGTGGGCCTCTTCACCTATCCGGTCCTGATGGCAGGCGACATCCTGCTCTACGAGACGAACCAGGTGCCCGTCGGCGATGACCAGCGCCAGCACATCGAGCTCGCCCGCGAGTTGGCGATCCGCTTCAACAACCGCTACGGCGAGACGTTCGTGGTACCCGAGGCCGTGTTGCCCGCGGCCGGTGCGCGGATCATGGACCTCCAGGAGCCAACCCGCAAGATGTCCAAGTCGATCTCGAGCCCCCTGGGAACCATCTACATGTTCGACGACCCCGCCGACGTCGAGAAGAAGGTCATGAAGGCCGTGACCGACACCGACGGCGAGGTTCGCTACGACCCCGACGCCAAGCCCGGCCTCTCCAACCTGCTCGAGATCTTCTCTTCAATCAGCGGCGAGGCCCCGGCGACGATCGCCGCGCGCTACGAGCGCTACGGGGATCTCAAGCGCGACGTGGCCGACGCGCTAAACGCCGAGCTCGCCCCCCTCTCGCGCCGCTACCGCGAGCTGCGCGCCGAAGAGGGCGAGATCGAACGCGTCATCGACGAGGGGGCCGCGACCGCCGCCGAGATCGCGGCGCCGGTCTATCACCGCGCCGCGCGCGCGATGGGCCTGCTCTAGAAGAGGCGGCCGAGCCACCAGTTCTGTAGGCGCGTGAACAGGTCGGCGCCCACGTGAAAGGTCAGCGAGTCGGCGATGATCAGGACCATCACCAGCGGCAGGGCCATCGCGCGGAAACGGTAGTAGCCCGCGAGTCGACGCTGGGGCAAGAGCCGCTCGATGATCGCCGAACCGTCCAGGGGCGGGATGGGCACCAGGTTGAAGACCCCCAGGGTCAGGTTCACGAGCCCGAGATACATCCCGAACGTGAGGAGAGTGAGCGACTGGATCGAGTGCAGGGCGATCTCACAGATCACGAAGCCCACGGCACTCAACACGAAGTTGACCAGCGGGCCCACCAGTGAGACGTAGAGCGACTGGCGCCGCGGGTTGCGCAGGCGCGCGAAATTGACCGGCACCGGTTTGGCGTAGCCAAATGCGGGCAGTCCCGAGAAGATGAGCAGCATGGGTAGCAGGATCGAACCAAAGGGGTCGATGTGGCGAATCGGATTGAGCGTCAGGCGGCCCTGCTCCTTGGCCGTCGGGTCGCCGAAGAGGTAGGCGACGTAACCGTGGCTCACCTCGTGCAGGACGACCGAGGGGACGAGCGCGACCAGTAGGTAGACGTAGGTACTCATAACCTCACTCGTGGGCGCGCGGGTGTGCGCTCTCGTACTCTCGCTGCAATGACGCCACCGACACCGCGGTGTAGAGCTGGGTGGTGGCGATCGACGCGTGACCCAGCAACTCCTGGACCACTCTAATGTCGGCCCCGTGGGCCAACATGTGCGTCGCACAACTGTGGCGAAAGACGTGGGCGCTGATGCGCGATCGATCGATACCGGCTCCCAGGGCGCGCCGCTCGACGATCAGGCCCACGCCCTGGCGCGACAGCGCCCCGCCGCGCACGTTGAGAAAGAGCCGCGTAGTGCCTCGTGGGCGCAGTTCGCTACGCCCGCCCGGGGCGAGATAGTCGCGCAGCGCGGCCTCCAGGGCCGAGCCCATCGGCACGAGGCGCTGCTTGGAACCCTTCCCGGTCACGCGGATGAGCTTCTCGTCGAAGTCGAGGTCGTTCAAGCTGACACCCGTCGCCTCCGAAACCCGCACGCCCGTGCCATAGAGCAGTTCCAGTAGCGCCCGGTCGCGCTTGTCGATCGCCGACTCGCCCGTCAGTCCGTCGAGGAGGTGTGCGATCTCCTCTTCGGAGAGCGGCTTGGGCAGGCGCCGACCCCGCCGCGCCGTGCGTACCCGCGAGGTCGGATCGTGGTCGAGGTGGCCCTCCTCGACGAGGAAGGCGAACCAACCGCGCAGCGACGACGTCGCGCGCGCCGACGAGCTGGCCGCGCGGGTGGCGCGTAGATGGCCGAGGTAGCGCTCGACCTCGGTCTCGGTGACGTCGGTGAGACGCAACCCCTCGCGCGCGAGCCAGGTGAGAAAGGCCTCGCCGTCACCGCGATAGGCCGCGAGCGTGGCGCTGGCGCGGCCCTTCTCGACGCTCATCCAGTGGACGTACTCGCCCAGCAGGCCTTCGTCGTCAGTCAAAGAGGGTTCCGTAGACGCGATTCAACGCCGCCGCCATCGTGGCGTCGATGGCCGGCTCCCGCGCCAACACCTCGCGCAACCTTTCCGGGCTCAACCATTCAATGACCGCAGCGCTCTCTTCGGGACCCTCGGGCCGACGTTCGAGCTGGCGCAGATCGCGGGCTTCATAGATCGACATGAGCTGGTCGGTCCAACCGGGAGAGACCATGAGGCGCGCGAGGAGCCGCCAGGTCTGGGCCTCACAGCCCATCTCCTCGCGCAGTTCGCGTTGAGCCGTCGCCAGCGGATCCTCACCGGCCACGTCGCAAGTGCCCGCCGGGATCTCGAGCGTCGTGCGATCCACCGTCGCCCGGTACTGACGTAGTACGCCGATTTCGCCGGCGTCGTTCACCGCGAGAATCGCCACCGCTCCGCCGTGGCGCGCGACGTCGCGCTCGAAGGTTTCCTCACCGTGAGAGATGGTGACGCGCTCGACGTCAAAGACGTAGGAGTGCAGTAACGGGACGCTCGAGCTGACGCGAAACTCGTCGCTCACAGCGACAGGTCAACCGAGGCGGGGTTCAAGATGTGCGGCTCGCGACCCTCGGCGCGCGCGAGAGCGGCCGTGATCAAGCCGAGGAACAGGGGGTGCGGCCGGTCCGGACGCGACTTGAACTCCGGGTGCGCCTGGGTACCGACGAAGTAAGGGTGCTCGGGCACCTCCACGAACTCAACCAGGCGGCCGTCGGGCGACGTGCCCGAGCACCGCATGCCCGCCTCTTCGAACTGGGAGCGATAGCGCGAGTTGAACTCGTAGCGGTGCCGGTGGCGCTCGGAGACGACAGTCGACCCGTAGAGTCCGGCGACGACGGATCCCTCATCGAGCATCGCCGGATAGGCACCCAGGCGCATCGTTCCGCCCAGATCGGCGATGTCCATCTGCTCGGCCATCAGGGCGATGACCGGGGCTGAGGTCGTCAGCGAGATCTCAGTCGAGTGCGCGTCGGTCATGCCGAGGCGGTGGCGCGCGTACTCCACGACCATCACCTGCATTCCCAGGCAGATGCCCAGGTAGGGGATGTCGTTCTCGCGGGCGATGCGCGCGGCGGCCACCATGCCCTCAAAGCCCCGCTCGCCGAAGCCGCCGGGCACGATGATGGCGTCCAGGCGCCGCAGTCGATCGGCGTCGATCTCCGAGGGCACGCGTTCGGCCTCGAGCCACTCGACCGTGGTCTTGGCCCCCACGGCGTAGCCGGCGTGGCGAATCGCCTCGTTGACCGAGAGATAGGCGTCGGGCATCGTGACGTACTTGCCGACCACGCCCACGCGAAGGGTCGTCGTGGTCCCGTGGACTCGTCGCACGACCTCCTGCCACGCCGACAGGTCGAGCGGGTGGTCGGCCACGTCGATGCCCAGGGTGCGCAGCACGATCGCGTCCAGGCCCTCCTCGAGGAGGTTGATCGGGATGTCGTAGATGCTCGGCGCGTCCACGCCGGAGATGACCGCCTCAATCGGCACGTCGCACAGCAGCGAGATCTTGCGCTTGAGCCCATCCGAGATCGGCTGGTCACTGCGACAGACGATCACGTCGGGCTGGATTCCCCGCGAGCGCAGCTCGGTCACCGAGTGCTGGGTCGGCTTGGTCTTCTGCTCGCCCGATGGCGCCAGATACGGCACCAGCGTCAGGTGCACGTAGCAGACGTTGTCACGGCCCGCGTCGCGCCGGTACTGGCGAATCGACTCGATGAAGGGCACGATCTCGATGTCGCCGACGGTGCCGCCAATCTCGACGATGACGACGTCCGCGCCCAGGGACCCGAGACGACGGATGCGCTCCTTGATCTCGTCGGTGATGTGGGGAATCACCTGGACCGTCTTGCCCAGGTAGTCGCCGCGGCGCTCCTTGGCGATGACGTTCGAATAGATCGATCCGGTGGTCGTATTGGACATTTTGGACAGCGACTCGTCGATGAACCGCTCGTAATGTCCGAGGTCGAGGTCGGTCTCTCCCCCGTCGTCGGTGACAAAGACCTCACCGTGTTCGCCGGGGTTCATCGTGCCGGGATCGACGTTGAGGTAGGGATCCAGCTTGCACATCGTGACTTTGAGGCCGCGCGACTTGAGAAGGCGCCCGAGTGACGATGCCGTGAGACCCTTGCCGAGCGAACTGGAGACGCCCCCGGTGACAAACACGAATTTGGTCACCTTGCCCGCACTCTCCACGGAAGCACATCTTAGTCAGGTGGTCTGACGAAACCGACGTTTCGGTGTGTTACGAGGAAGTTTCGAGCAGTCGCGTCGCGAGCGCCCGCGATTCTGAGGCGTCGGCGTCACCGGCCAGCATGCGGGCAATCTCTCCCACGCGCGCCTCGCCGGTCACCTCGCGCACGACGGTGGTCGTGCGCCCGTCCTGAACCGACTTCTCGACCACGAAGTGGTGCTGCGCGCGCGCCGCCACCGTGGCCAGGTGGGTCACCGCGAGGACCTGCTGGCGCGCCCCGAGTTCGGCCAGGCACTCACCGATCTGTTGGGCCACCTGCCCGCCGAGGCCGGCGTCGACCTCGTCGAAGACGGCCACCGCGTCATCGCCCACTGTCTCCAGGGCAATCGCCAGTAGAACGCGACTCAGCTCACCCCCGCTCGCGACTCCCGACACGGGCCCCTCCGTCTGACCCGCACCGGCGCGAAACAAGAGGTCCACCTCGGCGCCGTCGGCGCCGTCGACGACAAAGCGCAGGCTCGCTCCCGACAGCGCCACGCGCGGCAACTGGATGGCTAGCGCGTGCTCGAGCGCCCGCGCGGCGGAGCGGCGCGCGCCCAAGAGGCGAGCGCTCTCCGCGGTCTCTCGCTCGATCAACCCTTCGATCAGGTATGACAGTTCTTCGCGTCGGGCGGAGGCGTCGCGCAATTCCTCCCGACGTGCCACGAAACGATCCCTGGCGGAGAGCGCCTCTTCCAGCGAGCCGTACTTTCGTGCCACCACGCTCAGCACGTCAACCCGGTTTTCGACTTCGTAGAGCCGAGCCTCGTCGACGAGGTCCGGGTCACACAGCGCGGCGAGGTCGCTGAGCGCTTCGCGAGCTCGTGTCAGCGCGTCGCGCATGGCCTCTCGTGGGAGGTCGTAGACGGCGTCGGCCGGTATGGTCGCGACCGCGTCGGCCAGTTGACCCAGCGCACTCGTCGGACCGTCGTCGAGGGTCTCGACCACGCCGGTGAGCGCGGCCAGACCGTCGCGCAGGCTGCTCAGCCGCTCGAGTTCGGCGAGGGCCTCGGCCAGTTCATTCGATGAGACGATTCGCGCCTCGTCGAGTTCGCGCAGTTGGAAGTCCAGGAAGTCGATCTCGCGCTCACGCTCGGCGTCGCTGCCCCCGAGGGTCGCGAGCTCTTCGCGCGCGCCGCGTAGGTGCGTACGCACCTCGTCGAGCGCCGCGGTCGAAATGCCGGCGCTGGCGTCGAGCAGAGATCGGATCTCGGCGCGGCTGCGCAGGCGCAGCGAGTCGTGCTGACCGTGGATCACGACCAGCGAGCGCCCGAGGGCGCGGAGGGCGTCGGCACTCGAAGGCGAGGCGTTGACCAGACTGCGCAGGCGCCCTGACGATGTGGCCTCGCGCGCGAGCACCAGCTCGTGACCGGCGAGATCGCTCACGACCGCGGCCGCTCTCAGGTCGTCACGCGCACCGTGGCGCGACGCCACGTCCTCACCGAGGCACAGCATCAAGGCGCCCAGCATCAGCGTCTTGCCCGCGCCGGTCTCGCCCGTGAGGACGTTGAATCCCGGTCCGAACTCGACCCGGGCGTCGTCGATGACCCCAAGTCCGTGGGCGTAGAGCTCGATGAGGCGTGCGCTAGGCATGTCCCTCTCGCAGGCTCTCGCGCAGGCGAAAGCCCAGCTCGAAACTGCGCGTGGCCACGACGCGCACCGGCGTCGGGCTCTTGGAAACAGCGATGGACTCCCCGGGTGCCAATGTGCCGATGGAGCGTCCGTCGGCGACGATCTCGGCGGGCTTGTTCTCGGCCACCAGACGAACGACCTTGTCGCCGGCGACAACGATCGTGCGGTCAATCGTGAAGTGCGGCGCGATGGGCGTCAGCATCATCACTCTCAGAGTGGCCTCGACGACGGGTCCGCCCGCAGAGAAGTTGTAGCCGGTGCTGCCCGTGGGGGTCGCCACCATCACCCCGTCCGCGGAGTACGTCAGGTACTCGTCGTCACCCACGTAGCTCTTGACCCGCACCATGCTGCCGGCGTGGGCCCGCTCGAGGACGACCTCGTTCAGGGCGAATTCCTCGGGATGCCCGCCGGGTCGGGTGATCGAGAGCGCCAGACGCTCGACCACGTGATCGTGGCGCAGCGAGTGCTTGACGTCGTCCACCAGTTCCTCGGGTGGCACGTTGAGCAAGAATCCCAGCCGGCCGAGGTTGACGGCCAAGACCCGGGATCCGAAGCGATGGGCGAGTCGAGCGGCGCGTAGAAAGGTGCCATCGCCGCCCAGGCTGATCACCAGGTCCGACGCGTCCAACTCGGGCGGGTTGGGGGTGTCGAGGAAGTACGTCTGGTTTTCGAGCCCCTCGCTGCCGAGGCGCTCGCCGACCTCGCGAGCCAGGGCGACCGCGTCCTCTCGATTGCTAAATGCGGTAAACAGCAGCCTCGCCACGTTCCTCCTCCGGGCCATCGTAGTGATCCCGGGGCGATGAGCCGAGATCAGTGCGGCCGCAGAACCGGGCGAAGGTTCTCGAGGGTGGCGGGGTTGTCAATCGTCGACGGCACGGCCATCTCGACGCCGTCGGCGATGGCTCGCATGGACTTGCGCAGGATCTTGCCCGAACGGGTCTTGGGCAGTGCGTCAACCACGTTGACCTGTCGCAGACTCGCCACCGCCCCGAGCTGACCGCGCACGCGCTCGACCAATTCGGACTCGATCACGGCGTGATCGCGCGTCACGCCCGCCTTCAAGACGACGAGGGCCCTCGGGATCTGGCCCTTGAGATCGTCGGCCACGCCGATCACCGCACACTCGGCGACGTCGGGGTGACCCGCGATGATCTCTTCGATCTCGCCGGTCGAGAGTCGGTGACCGGCCACGTTGATCACGTCGTCCACCCGTCCCATCACGAACAGGTAACCGTCGGAGTCGAAGTGGCCCCCGTCACCGGTCAGGTAGAAGCCCGGGTGCTGGGAGAGGTAGATCTCCTGGAATTTGGTCTCGTCTCCCCACACGCCCGTCATGCATCCCGGCGGCAGGGGCGTCTTGACGAGGATCAGACCCTCGGTGTCGGCGGGGACCTCGACGCCCGACTCGTCGAAGATCCGAACGTCAAAGCCCGGCACCGGCATCGTGGCCGACCCAGCCTTGGCGGCCATGGGCTCCAGGCCCATCAGGTTCGCCGCGATTGGCCAACCCGTCTCAGTCTGCCACCAGTGGTCGGTCACTGGCACTTTTAACAGATCGCTCGCCCACGTGAAGGTCTCGGGGTCGAGACGCTCGCCGGCCAAGAACAGATACTTGAACTCTGACAGGTCGTAGTGCGACACAAAGGAGCCAGTCGGATCCTCGCGCTTCACCGCCCGGAAACCGGTTGGTGCAGTGAAGAGGGTCCGCACCCCGTGCTCGGCGATGACGCGCCAGTAGGCCCCGGCGTCGGGCGTGCCGACGGGCTTGCCCTCGTAGAGGATCGTTGTCGCTCCCGTCAGGAGGGGCGCGTAGACGATGTAGCTGTGTCCCACCACCCAACCCACGTCCGAGGCGGCCCAGAAGACCTGGCCCGGGTGGGTGTCGTAGATGTTGGGCAGGCTCCAGCGCAGAGCGACCGCATGACCGCCGTTGTCGCGTACGACGCCCTTGGGTCGGCCGGTTGAGCCCGAGGTGTAGAGGATGTAGAGAGGATCGGTGGCAGCCACCGGCACACAGTCCACCTCACTCGCCACCGACATCGCGTCGGACCAGTCCACGTCGCGCCCCGGGATCATGGTCGCGGTCTCTTCGGGACGCTGGACGATCACGCAGTGCGCCACCGGGTGAGCGGCCTCCTCGAGTGCGGCGTCGAGGAGGGGCTTGTAGGAGATGACGCGGTTGACCTCGATGCCACAGGACGCCGAGACGACGACGGTGGGTCGCGCGTCATCGATGCGCTGGGCGAGCTCGTGAGCGGCAAAACCGCCAAAGACCACGGAGTGGATCGCGCCGAGGCGCGCACAGGCGAGCATCGCGACGACCGCCTCGGGGATCATTGGCATGTAGATGACGACCCGATCGCCCTTGTTCACGCCGAGTCCGCGCAAGACGCCCGCGAAGTGGGCGACGTCGTGCAAGAGTTCCGCGTAGGTGAATCTGCGAATCACGCCGGTGACCGGGCTGTCGTAGACGAGAGCCAGTTGGTCGGCCCGACCCGACTCCACGTGTCGGTCGAGCGCGTTGTAGCAGGTGTTCATCACGCCGTCGGCGAACCACCGGTAGTACGGTGCCGCCGAGTCGTCGAGGATGACACTCGGCTTCTCGTACCAGCTGATCAATTCGGCCGCTTCGCCCCAAAAGGCCGTCGGATTCTCAACGCTGCGTAGCCACGCGTCGCGGTAGGCGCCCATCGCTTCCACCCCCTTCGCACCATCGGTGCTGTTTCGCACTCTAGGGCGCCGACTCCCCAGGGGGGCCGCGTCACAGGGGGCCCAAAGTCCCTCGTGACGGGCGCTCGTCGCCCTCGCTCGACGGGGGCGATGCGACCACGGATCGCCCGTCGTTCTCCACTCACGAGCCGACGATCCCGAGCCGGCCGATCATGCCGGCCCGCCACGACGACATCGGGCCGGCCACTCGGTGGCCTACGATCCAATCGAGCGAGGAGAACATCTCACTGTGACCGAATTCGCGAACATCCGATACGAACGACTCGACGCGACGGTCACGATCACCCTGAATCGACCCGAGCGGCGCAACGCGCTCACCCTGGCCATGATCGAAGAGGTAATCGCCGCCCTCACGCTCGCCGGCGACAGCGACGCCCTGGGCGTGATCCTCGCCGCGGCGGGACCGGTCTGGTGCACCGGTCACGACTTCTCCGAAATGCTCGAAGCCGACATCGACAGCGTGCGCCACCTGTTCGCCCGTTGCACACGCATGATGGAGACGATCCAGGAGATCCCTCAACCGGTGATCGCCAAGGTTCACGCGCTCGCCACGGGTGCGGGCTGTCAGTTGGTGGCGAGCGCCGACCTCGCCGTGGCCTCGGCCAGTGCCACGTTCGCTACCCCCGGGGGTCGCGGAGGACTCTTTTGCACCACTCCCCTCGTCGCCGTGGCCCGCGCCATTCCGCGAAAGCGCGCCCTCGAGATGGGTCTCACCGGCGATCCGATCTCCGCCGCCACGGCCGAACAGTGGGGACTCGTCAACGCGGTGGTGGCCGATCAGGACTTAGACCAGGCCACCGCCGAACTCGTCACGCGCGCCACCCGCGGCAGCGTCGAGTCACGTGCCATCGGCAAGGCCGCCTTCTATCGCCAGGTCGGTCTCAACCAGCGCGACGCCTACGACGTGGCCGTCGAGGTCATGGCCCAGGCGAGCCTGATCCTCGATTCCCAGGAGTCGATCCGCGCCTTCCTCGAGAAGCGGCCGCCCCGCTGGCGCTGAGCGCCAGCGGGGCGCCACCCTAGGGCTGGGTCAACGAGTACGACGCCCCCGGCGCGAACGTCCCGAGCAGGCCGGTCACGATCGGCGTGCCTAGGCCCGTCGGCATGTCATAGCCGCGTCCCGCGGCGAATCCCGCGCCGGTCGGGAAGGGCAGTTGATCGTTGCCCACCGTCACATCGTGGAAGTCCTTCGCGTAGGCCGACGTACCGGCGATCGCGTAGAGACGAGGATTGAGCTGGCCCAGGTCGCTCCCGCGTGCCTGGTTGAGGTCGGCCGTGATCGCCGCCCAACTCGGCGCCGATTCGCTCGTGCCGCCGAAGAAGTAGAAGCCATCGTTCGATCCACCGAGGAACCCGAGGTAGATCATCGTCGCGGTGTAGACCGAGGCGTTGAAGGAGACGTCAGAGATCGATCGCATCGACTGTCCCGTGATGCCCTGCTGGTAGGTCGGCGCGGCGAAGATCGAGCTCGGCGCGCCGCCGGTGGCCCCGAAGACACCGTCCACGCAGCCGAAGGGACAGGTCGAGGGATCCGAGTCGTTCCAGGTGTACTCGCTCGCGTAGCTGTAGTTCGTCGAGCGAGTGCTCGACAACGCTTTGACGAACAGATCGGTGCCACCAACGGACGTGACGAAGGGGTCCGAGGCGGGGAAACCAGCGTTCGCGGTGGCGTAGCCGTTCGAGCCGCCGCTGTCACCCGAGGAGGCGAAGACGCTGATCCCCTCGCTGGCGGCCTGTCGGAAGATGGCGTCGGCCTGGCTGACCTGCAGGTTGTTCCCGCCCCCGGCGATGGCGGCCTCGGGTGAGCCATAACTCATGGACATCACGTCACCCTTGTGATTAGTGACGACGTAGTTCAGCGCATTGTTCAACACGTTGCCCGCCGGCGACGCGGCGACAATCAGATTGATCGTTGCCCCCGGCGCCAGGGCGTGCGCGGTCTGCACGTCGAGGCTCGTCTCCTCCGCCCAACCCGCCTGGGTCGCGTTCTTGAGAGGGTTCACCGTGGGCGAGCCGCCCGGATAGTAGATGTTCACCGTCGTCGGTGGCAGGCCGAAGGCCGCGTCAAAGGTGTTCAGGTCGCTTTGGACTGTCGGGCTGCCGTAGGCATCGATGATCGCGATTGACTGGCCCGTGCCCGCCGCTTGGCCACCGATCGTCCAGGGGATCTGATACGCCGTGTGAAAGACCTGAGGCGTGTAGCAGGCCAGGCCAAAGTTCGCCACGCAGTAACCCGGCGTCAACGCGGCGGCCGACGAACTCGAGGTCGCCTGC
>JAJXXB010000101.1 GCA_021781315.1 Actinomycetes bacterium
GGCCGAGCTCGAGCATCTGCTCGAGGACTACCTCAACACTCGCGTCCGGGTGGACCTGAAGGGCCGAAACGGCCGCATTATCATCGATTTTGCGGATCTGGACGACCTCGAACGGATCTACATCATGATCACCCAGTCCAAATAAGGCTCAACCTTCAACCTAAGGTTCTCGTTGAGGTTTTCCCCAAGTTGTGGATGAAGTTGTGGGTTACCGCCAAAACTTTGGAAAATCTAAGGATTCGACGGGGTATTTCCGCCCTCCGGGCGCCGCGAACTAGCCCCGGTTGTGGATAACTAGCGTCACGTCGCGTGCGAGGGCCTCCAAATCGGCCTCGCTGGCGTCACCGTGCTCGATGTGCAGCGTCGTCATGGTCGTTTCGCGCAGGATGGGCAGGGCCATCCCGGTGACTTCGACGCGCGCGAGGTCGGGAGTGTGCGACAGGCGACTGGCCAGCGCGCTCGCCAGTCGCTCGCCGCGGCGCGAATGCGAGCGATAGCTGGCCCAGTAGTGGACGTGGATCACGTCGAGGTCCTCCTTGACCTCGAAGGACAGCACGAGCGCGGCGCCGAGCGCGTTCGCCT
The DNA here is from genome assembly GCA_021781315.1 of Actinomycetes bacterium. The sequence continues at coordinate 583 of JAJXXB010000101.1, forward strand.
GGGCCGCGACCTCCTCGCACGCGAGGTCACCCAGGTTGCGGCAGTCGCCGAAGGACGCGCACTCGTGCGTGACCCGTTCGACGAGGGGGCCGGTGCCGCAGATCACGATGGGTCCGCTGAGGTGAGCGGACGCGGTGGCCAGGTCGATGGCGTCCGTGACCAGGTGTCCGTCGGCGTCGCGGCGCACCATTCGCCGGAGTTCGTCGAGCGTGGCCCGCGTGAGCGTCCCGTCGACGTCGAGTCCGCGGTGGCGCTGGAAGTCGGTGAGGGCTTCGGCGGTCGCCGCGCCGAAGATCCCGTCGATGCGCCCGGGATTGAATCCCAGTTGGGCGAGACGCACCTGGAGGTCGGCGACGTCGTCGCCGCGCAACAGCGGCGTCGTCACGTAGAGCAGTCGGGTCCCGAGCGACCAGCCCGCCTCGATCAAGCGGTCCCACGTCACGTCGTCGACCTCGCCGGTGAGCGGCAGCCCGCGGGCGTGTTGGAAGGCCTCGACGAGCGACGCGGTCGCGTCGCCGAAGTCGTCGGCGCCGTCGGTGCTGCGATAGCCCAGGGCGTCGAGGCGCTGGTGCAGCTCGCGCACCAGTGGGCCCTTCTGGCCCCGCGTCAGGGGGAGCGGAGTCAGCGCGATCCCTAGAGGCTGCGGGTGATTTCCTGCAGCAGGGCGCCCTTGGGCTTGGCCCCGACCAGGCGGGCAACCACCTGACCACCCTTGAAGAGCAGGAGGGTGGGAATGCTCATCACCGAGTAGCGGGTCGCGGTCGCCACGTTGACGTCGACGTCGAGCTTGCCGATGGTGAACTTGTCGGACTGCTCCACCGAGAACTCTTCGAGGATCGGGGCGATCATCTTGCACGGGCCGCACCACTCGGCCCAGAAGTCGACGAGAATGGGCTTGTCGGCGCTGCCGATCACCTCGTCGAACGTGGCGTCGGTCAGGATCGTGATCGGACTGGTCATGTGCGCCTCCCGGGAACGACGTCGTCGTCGTTCGACCACACTAGCGACCGGTCGTCGCGTCCTGTGCCTCCAGCCAGCGCTCCGCGTCGATGGCTGCGGTGCAACCCGAGCCGGCGGCCGTGATGGCCTGGCGATAGACGTGGTCCTGCACGTCGCCGGCGGCGAAGAGGCCCTCGATGTTGGTGAACGAACCCGGACCGGTGCGCACGTAGCCGTTCTCGTCGAGGTCGACCGCGCCGGCGACGAGGCGAGTGTTGGGCACGTGGCCGATCGCAATGAAGACGCCGGTCACTTCGAGGGTCCGCTCCTCGCCGCTGATCGTGTCGGCCACGCGCAGCCCGGCGACCTTGTCCTCACCGAGGACTTCGAGGACGCGCGTGTTCCACGCGAAGCGGATCTTCGCGTTGTCGCGGGCGCGCTGCTGCATGATCTTGGACGCGCGCAGCGAGTCGCGACGGTGCACGATGGTGACGCTGTTGGCGAAGCGAGTGAGAAACGTCGCCTCCTCGATCGCCGAGTCGCCGCCGCCGATGACGGCGATGTCCTGCCCGCGAAAGAAGAAGCCGTCGCACGTCGCGCACGTGGAGACGCCGTGGCTGAGGAGACGATCCTCGCCGGGGACGTTGAGCATCAGCGACTGGGCGCCGGTGGCGAGGATGACGGCGTCGGCGCTGATGGAGGGCTCAGCCTCGTCCGACAGCCAGGCCCGGAACGGGCGGGCCGCCACATCGAGGCGCGTCACCTTGGCCACGCGCAGGTCCGCCCCGAAGCGCTCGGCCTGGGCGCGCATGTTGGTCATCAACTCGGGGCCGGTCAGGCCCTCGACGAAGCCGGGGAAGTTCTCGATGTCCGTCGTGAGCATCAGCTGGCCCCCCGGCTGGTCGGTCGTCGACGAGGGCTCGCCCTCGATCACGATGGGCGAGAGCTGGGCGCGGGCGCTGTAGATGGCGGCCGTCAGGCCGGCCGGGCCGGATCCGACGATCAAAACGCGGGTGTGTTCCACTACTTCCTCAATTTGACGGGGTGGCGACGTCGCCAGATGAACAGCCCGGCCGCGAGGGAGATCGCACCGACCACGAGATACGTCAACCACTGGTGCGAGGCGAACGCGTACACGTCGAGCAGGCGCACCACGCCGATGACGAGCATCGCGACGAGCACGATGGCCATCAGCACGAGGATCGCGGAGAACGCGATGGCCCGTCCGGCGAGCATGATGGGGCGCAGCACCTTGTCGTGGACGACGTCGAGCACGTGGTCGAGAGTCCCGAGGGCCTTGTCGACGACATCGTCGCGACGCGGGTCTGAAGAACTGTCCACGCTACGAATGTAGTGGGGCGGGGGAACTGGAGATCCAACAGAGGGCGACGATGCGCGGGCCCCCGTGGGTGCCGACGACGGGTCCCATGTCCGTCACGATGACCGGATGGGCGAGCGGAATCGACTCGGCCAGTGAAACCACGGAGGCGACGTCAGGGGCGTCACCGTGGACGATGGCCAGGCGCTCGAGGGGCGCGTGCTGGCGAGCCACGTCGACGATGGCGGCGAGGGCCCGCGCGCGCGTGCGCTGCCGGCCGGCCTCGGCGACGACGCCGTCTTTCAATTCCAGCAGGGGCTTGATCGCGAGGACCTGACCGAGCAGGGCGCGCGCGCCGCCGACGCGACCGCCCTTGACGAGGTGCTCGAGGGTGTCGAGGGTTCCGCACACGCCGACTCGTTCGCGCAGTCCGAGCGCGTTCGCCTCGAGTTCTTCGAGGCTCGTCCCGGCGCGCGCGGCCTCGGCGAGGTCGAGCACCATCAGGCCCAGCGCCATCGACACGGCCTGGGAGTCGACGACGCGCACCGCGAAGTCCGGGGTCTGGGCGGCCGCCAGCGTCGCGGACTGGTTGGTCGCCGACAGCGCCGCCGAGAGCGTGACGACGAGGGCGCCGTCGTATCCCGCGGCGCGAGCCCGCTCGTAGGCGTCGTGGAAGGCGCCCGGCGACGGTGCGGCGGTCTCGGGCAGCACCTTGCTTGAGGCGCAGCGCGCCCAGAACTGGGCGGGGGAGAGGTCGACGCGGTCGACGAACTCCTCGTCGCCGAAGCGGATCGAGAGGGAGACCACGTCGATGTCGAGCGACGTGACGATGTCCTGCGGCAGGTCGCACGCGCTGTCGGTGATGAGTCGGATTCGAGACACTTCTCCCCCTTACCGGATCAGCCTGTCATCTTTTTGGGGACGGCGCCCGTGGCGCCTGGTGCCCAGGGCCACCGCGGCGACGTAGACGACGGTCCCGGCGACCAACGAGATGGCGAAGCGCACCACCAGTCCCGCGCCCGCGGTGGCGCTCGACGTCGCGTAGGCGAGGGCGATGGCCAGGACCGCCGCGAGCGAGGCCGAGAGGCTGCGACGCACGTGGACCGACCAGATCGCGGCGGCGACGTGGACGCGGTAGTGAGCGAGCGTGGCCAGGGCCAGCACGGCCGATGCGCTGTAGGCGATCGACACGCTGGCGCTGAGCGCCCCGATGCTGTGGCGCCCGATCGCGAGCGCGATCACGATGGTCAGGGCGTTCTCGACGACGTAGAGGTAGAAGACCTGGCGGGCGCGCTGCATGGCCTGCAGGCCGCGCACGCACACCTGGAACACGGTGAAGCCCGGTAGTCCTGCGGCGAGCATCGCGAGGACCGTGCCCGCGGCCAGGGTGTGCGCGCCGCGAAGGTGGTTGAGCAGGATGGCCACCAGGGGCTGGGAGACGATGAGAAGGACGAGCGTCGCGGGCACGATGATCACGAGCGACTGTCGCAGTCCGAAGCGCAGGCGATCCCCCAGCGCGGTCGTGTCGCCCGCGGTCGCGTAGGACGCGAGTTGGGGGGTGAGCGACGCGAGCACCGAGACCACGACGACCGCGTAGGGCATCTGCATGAAGGACCAGCCGTAGGTGTAGGCACTCACGGGCCCGTTGCCGCCGGTGCCGAAGGCCAGAGCGAGCACGACGAAGAGCGACGCCTGATTGGCCAGCACGACGAGCAGCGTCCAGCTGCCCAGACGCGTCACGGCGCGCAGCGCCGGGTCGGCGAGGTCGAGGCGCAGTGACAGGCGCCAGAGGTTGGCGCGCGCGAGCGACGGCACGAGGAGGAGGAACTGCACCGCGACGCCGAGCGTGGTGCCCAGCCCCAGCCACAGCAGCTCGCGCGAACCCCCGAGGGTCGCCAGGGACGGGGTGGGATCGACCAGGTGGAACCACACGAGCACCGCGATGCACACCACGTTGTTCGCGACCGGCACCCAGGCGGGCGCGCCGAAGCGCTGGCGTACGTTGAGTAGCGCCGTCGCGATGGCGATCACGCCGTAGAAGAAGACCTGGGGCGCGAACCAGCGCAGCAGCGTGGCGGCGACGTCGCGCTGGTGGGCGAGGGTGGCGCTGGCGACGCTGACGTGGTGCATCGAGGTGAACGCGTCGATGATCCAGGGCGCGGCGACCCAGGTGATCACGGTCGCCGCGCCCAGCACGAGGACGGCCGCGTTCACCACCGAGGAGATCGAGCGCCACGCGCGACGCTCGCCGTCGAGGGCCAGGCGCTCGACGAAGACCGGGATGAAGGTGGCGCTGGCCACGCCGCCGAGCACGAGGTCGAAGAGCATGTTCGGCACCGTGTTGGCGAGGTTGTACGCGTCGGCGAGGGGCGTGAATCCGAGCACCCAGGCGAGCACCAGGACGCGCACCAGGCCCGTCAGTCGCGAGGCCAGCGTCCCGCCGGCCATCGACAGCACTCGCGTGCCGTGGGTGGTCATCGCGCGTGTCGTCCCTTGCGTCCGCGGCGCAGCGTGCGCCACCACCACACCCCGAGGACTACCAGCGAGGCCAGGGTGAGCAGGTAGCCCACCAGCGACGCCCCGGCGATGCGCACGCTGATCGCCGCGCGCGCCAGCTCGACCTGGCCGTTGGGGGTGGTGAGGGTCACCTGGAGGGTCGTGTTGTTCGCGTGCCCGCCGCCGATGGGCACGCGCAGCGACGTCGCCGGCGAGGTCAGGGTGGTTGTGACGGTGCGACCGCCCGGAAAGGTGACGCCCTCGGCGTCGAGGTGGACGGCGACCGTGATGGGATAGGGCGCGCGCGACAGCAGGGTGATGGGCAGCGCGGTGCCCGTGCCGGCGAGGGTGATCGCGCTGGGATCGATGGAGAACTGGCTGAGTTGGGCGCCCAGGCGCTCGCTCGCGCTCGAGATCAGCCCCTGGCGCGTCGCGGGCGTTCCGACGACCTCGGCGCTGGCGACCGCGACGCGCAGTCCTTGACTCACCGACGTCGACGCCACGGCGTTGGCGTAGGAGGTCACCGCGCCGATCAGCGTGCGCAGGGTGTCGACGTTGTGCGCCGACCACGCGGGGTCGCTGCCGCGGGCCAGCGCGCGCGTCGTCGGCGACGAGTTGGCGCCCACCAACGAGGAGTCGAAGCTCGGGGTGAGGCTCGTGGCGTGCACGAAGGGGTTATGGACGAGACCGCTGAAGAGCTGGTCGAGGTAGGCCGGCGAGGTGTAGGCCACGGGCGCGTTCACGACCACCACGCGCGTCGAGGGGGCGTTGGGCGCCTCGAAGTGCAAGAACGCGAGCGTGGCGAGCGTCATCGCGGCGCGCCGGCCCGGTTCGATGCCGGCGTCCATGGCCAGCGCGGTCAGGGGCTGATCGGTGGCGAGGACCAGCAGCGGGGTGCCGGCGACGCGAAAGGGCGCCCCCCAGGCCAGCGTCGTCGAGGGGACCAGGCTGAGGGCCGTCTCGGGTAGGACGACGTCGCGCACCCCCACGCCCGCCAGGGCCGAGAGGCTCGCCAGAGAGGGACTGCCCGAGAGAACGAGCGGTGGGTCGACGAAGCGGCCATTGAGCGCGGTGAGCAGGTTGCTCGTCAGCGTGAGTTGGAGGGCCACCTGCGTCGCGAGCCCGTTGGCGGCCAGTCCGCCGAAGTCGATCGAGGACGGTGGCGCGGCCACGACGCGGTGCAACGGATTGACGAGGGCGTGGGTCAGGCCCGCGCGCCACGCGGCGCCCGTGGCCGACGTCGAGTTCAGCGCGCTGGCGAGGGTGCGGTAGTCGACGCCGAGGCTGATCGGCAGTCCCTGACGGGCGATCACCGCGAAGTCGCGAGTGGCCCGCTCCGCGTTCGTCCACGACGCCGGTCCGAGCGAGGAGATCCAGTCCAGCGCGATCGGGCGAAGGACGCGGTTGTATCGCACCGCGACGAGGGACCACTCGGTGGATGTCGTGGCGCCGGACTGCACGCGGAAGCGCAACGGGTAGACGCCCTCGCAACTCGCGCCGTGACAAGTCAGGCGCAGGTTGAGAGCCGGCGCGCCGCAGGGCTCGCCGACCGGGCGCGCGGGCCCGCTCAGGAGGCTGATCGTGAAGGTGTGGGTGATGTGGGCCGCGCAGTCGAGGTGGACCGGACCGGTGGAGGCCAGGGGCGCCGCGCTGTCGCCGGTGCCCGCGATGATGGGGGCGAGGCCCGATCGGGTGACGGCCAGGGGGTAGATGGTGACGTCGAGGGTCCCGGTGAGGGCCGTGTCGAAGGCCAGTCCCAGGTGAAACCGGGCGACGCCGCGCGAGGTCATCGTCGTCGCCGCGTCCTGGTGGACGACGCTGAAGGTTCCCGAGGCCGCCCCCGCGCTCGAGGGCCACACCAGCGATGCGAGGCTGAAAAGTACGACGCCGAGCGCCCGCCACCAGGAAGAAAGTCGGTGGAACATGTGCCTACAGGCTACCGTTGCCGAACCGCAGGACCGGGAGCCGGTACCCTACAGTCGCCGTGACGTCCGAATCCACCCTCGAGCGCCTGACCCAGATCGCGCAGCTCTCCGCGCCGCTCGCGCGGGCCTTCGCCGACGCCGGACACCACCTCTACGCCGTGGGCGGATCGGTGCGCGACGCGCTGGTGGGCGTGAGTGGCGACATCGAGGAGATCGACTTCACCACCGACGCGCGACCCGAGGAGATCGCCCGCTTGATGAAACCGCTGTGCAGCGCCCTCTGGGAGCAGGGCCGCGCCTTCGGCACGATCGGCGGCACCCTCGCGACGAGCGGCGTCACGGCCGAGGTGACGACCTTCCGCTCCGAGGCCTACGTCGATCACTCGCGCAAGCCCGCGGTCGAGTGGGGCGACTCGCTCGAAGTCGACCTCTCGCGACGCGACTTCACGATCAACGCCATGGCCCTTGACGTCGTGGCCCTCGCCCTGGAGACGCCCGGGGTGCAGACGCTCTTCGACTACTTCGGCGGGTTCGCCGACTTGCACGAGCGCGTCCTGCGCACCCCGACCGAGGCCGGCGGCCTCTTTCGTGACGACCCGCTGCGCATGTTGCGCGCGGCGCGCTTCGCCGCGCGCTTCGACCTGCGCATCGATCCCCTGGTGGAGGCCGCCGCGGTCGAGAACGCCGAGAAGCTCGCCATCGTCTCGGCGGAGCGAATCCGCGGCGAACTCGACCTGCTGATGGTGACCGAGCGCCCCTCGATCGGGCTCGACTTCCTCGTGCGCACCGGTCTCGCCGCGCAGTTCTTGCCCGAGCTGCCGGCCCTGCAGCTCGAGCAGGACCCGATTCACCGGCACAAGGACGTGCTGACCCACACCTGGGCGGTGGTCGATCGGACGTCGCCGGATCTGGTGCTGCGCCTGGCCGCGCTCTTTCACGATGTGGGCAAGCCCGCCACTCGCGCGATCACGCCCGAGGGGGTGACGTTCCGCT
>JAJXXB010000263.1 GCA_021781315.1 Actinomycetes bacterium
CCCCGAGGCGCCCATCCTGAAGAGTCCCGCCGTCGGCCCGCACAGCCTGCTCAGCTACAACGTCGTGGGGCGTCCGGCCCTGATCCGTCGCGAGTCGCTCGCGCGACTCGGGGGCTTCTCCCCCGAAGCCGGCTGGGCCTTCGAGCACGACGCCTACTTGCGCCTGCACGAGGCCGACGCGCGATTCCGCCACGTCGCCCAGGTCCTGCCGGCGGGCCGCCCGGCGTCGAGCTTTCGCGCCGAGCACCTCGACGACGACACACTCCACGTCGTGCGAGCGGCACTGGGACGACGGGGCTGGGGCCACGACGCCACCGCGCGCTCGACGCCCGGCGTCATCGACTGGCGACCACCGGTGCCCGCACCCGCGCCCAGCATCGACATCATCATCCCCACCCGCGATCGCCTCGACCTCGTGCGCCAGTGCCTCGAGGCGATCGAGTCGACCACGACCTACCCCAACTTCGACGTGATCATCCTTGACAACGACTCCGCCCAGCCCGAGACCCTGGCGTTCTTCGCCTCGACCCGCTACCGGGTGGTGCCCTGCCCCGGACCATTCAACTACGCCGCCATCGTGAATCGCGGCGTCGCGCACTCGACCGCTGACTTTGTCGTCACGTTGAACAACGACACGATCGTGATCACCCCCGACTGGCTCGAGCGCATGGTGGCCCTCGCCGCGCTCGAGGACGTGAGCTTCGTCGGTGCGTGCCTGCTCGACCGCGACGGGACGCGCGAACACGAGTCCATCGTCATCGCTCCCTACCCCCAGCACCTTCGCACGGACTCGAACTATCCCCACGACGACCAGTTCTCCGTCGCGACCCGCGACGTAGCGGCCGTCACCGGGGCGGTGCAGATGGTGCGACGACGCACCTGGAACGACCTCGGCGGGATGGACGAGCGGCTCAAGGTCGTCATGAACGACGTCGACATCTGCCTGCGCTCCCAGGACGAGCACCGCTACGTCGTCTACACCCCCGACGTACGCCTCTATCACCATGTCTCCAGTTCTCGTGGCACCCTGGATCCCCTCGACGACCGGAACCGCTTCATCCGACGCTGGGACATCTTCGGCACGTTTCGCGACCCCTTCTTTCCCGAATCTCTCCTCCTCCTCGGCGAGACGATGTACTACCGCCACCGCGAGATCGATCAAGGTCCCAGGGCTCAAGGGCCGCTCTTGTAGCCTGAGTGGGTGATTTCCCTCGGGGCCCGACTACTGGCCTTATTGCGAAAATTGCCGCCGTCGACCGCGCCCGTGGTCGCGGTCATTCTCGCCGTCTTCGCCGGCAACGTCATGTACGCGACCGGTCTGACGAACTCGGACCCGATCTCGTGGACCGCGGGAATCTCGCACCAGCTCTGCCACGTCACCTGCGGGCGCCCCATGATCGACCCCAACGTGGGCTTCATCACCCAGCCCCTGGGGCATCTCGCCGCCTACGACATCCTCCACGGCCACCTACCGATGTGGAACTACTTCGAAGGACTGGGCTCGCCACTCGCCGGTGAGATGCAGAGCGCCGCGCTCTTTCCCCTCACGCTGCTCTTCGCCTTCCCCGCCGGTCTTCTCTGGTTCCACATGGCCCTCGAGATGATCGCGGGCGTCTCCACGTACTTCCTCCTGCGCCGTCTGGGACTGCGACCGCTCGTCGGCGCGACGGCCGGGGCGCTCTTCGCCCTCAACGGCACCTACGCCTGGATCGGCAACTCGGCCCTCAATCCGGTGGCCTTCGCGCCGATGCTGATCTTGGGTGTGGAGATGATCTACGACGCGGTGCGCGAGCGACGCGCCAACGGCTGGTACGTCATGGCCCTCGCTCTGGCGCTCTCGCTCTACGCGGGATTCCCCGAAACCGCCTACCTCGACGGTCTCTTGGCCCTGGGCTGGGCGGTGGTGCGGCTGTTCTCCCTCGAGCGAACCCGGCGCCTCGTCGCCGTCGCCCGCGTCGGACTCGGTGGCGTGGTGGGAACCGCGCTGGCGCTGCCGATCCTCGTGCCGTTTTTCGACTTCTTGAAGGAGGCCAACGTCGGCGGACACGTCGCCGCGGTCGACGGCATCAGCCACATCGCCGGACCCGCGTACGCGATGCTGCTGGATCCCTACGTCTTTTCCACGCTCTTCTCGAACAAGAACGTCGGCAACGCCTGGGGCGGGATTGGCGGGTACTTCACCGCGAGCGTCGCGGTGCTCGCCCTTGTCGGACTGCTCGGGAGCCGACTGCGGCCCCTGCGGGTCTACCTCGGCGCGTGGGTGCTGCTCGGCTTGATGCTGCTCGACAACTTCTGGAACGTTCGCCGGGTCTGGAACCTGCTGCCCCAGATGACCACGATCTCGGTCTCGCGCTACATCTTCCCGAGCCTCGAGCTCGCGCTGATCGTGCTCGCCGCCTTCGGCCTCGCCGACCTGGCCACGAGCAAGCTCGCCCGACGCGCGCTTCCGGCCGCGGTGCTCGTCGTCTTCTCACTCGTGATGCTCTCGGTGTACGCGGGTTCGAAGTACAACAACGGGGTCGTCGTCGCGGGAAAGCAGCGGATCATCCTGGTGGGCCTGCACGCGATCCCCTTCATCGCCCTCGGCCTCGTACTCGTCTTGGCCTTCCTCACCCGCTTTCGCGTGACCCCGTGGCTCCTCGCCCTCGTCGTGGTGGGCGAATCCTTGTTGTACTTCGTGGTACCCACGGCCGAGGCGCCCAAGCAGATCACCCTCGACGAGGCGCCGATCGCCTTCATCAAGGCCCACCAGGGTCAGGAGCGCTTCCTCGACTTCGCCGTTCTCTATCCCAACTGGGGCAGTCAGTACGGACTCAACGAGATCAGCCAGGTCGACCTGCCGTTCCCCCACGCCTACGCCGACTACCTCGCGAGCACCCTCTACCCCAGCCTGACCCCCTCCAACCAGTTCACGATCCACGCGGGCATGGCGGGCATCATCTTTCAGGAGAAGGCGCTGATCGCGCACTTCGCCGCCTTCGAGAACGCGTCGGTGAAGTACCTGCTCTTCCCCCAGCAGGTGCCGCTGCTGCCGGCCCTCTTGAAGTTGGGCGTGAAGGAGGTCTTCCACGACTACCTCGCCACGATCTACGAGATGCCGGCGCCACGACCCTTCGTCACCGCGTCGTCACCCTCGTGCAACGTCTCGGTGGTCTCGACCGACCACGTGAGCGTGCTGTGCCCCAGCGGACCCGCGACACTGTTGCGCACCGAACTGATGATGAAGGGCTGGCACGCGAGCGTCAACGGCGTCGCGGTGCCCATCACCACCGTCGACGGCGTCTACCAGTCGATCCAGATCCCTGCGGGCACCTCGACCGTGCGCTACTACTTCCGGCCGCCGCACGAGACCTTCGCCCTGGCCGCCTCGCTACTGGCCCTGCTCTTTAGTATCGCTACGTGGGTGTTCGCTCGTCGTCGAAAGGTCGCCGCCGACGAGCCGTCAGCGCCTTTGGCGCCCTCGTCCTCGCCGCCAGTCTGATTCCCGGGGTCGCCGGCGCGTCCGCGACGCTCAATTCGACTCGCCCCACGAGCGCAACCGGCCTCTCTCACCAGTTGACGACGCTGTGGCGGGCGATTAGCGAGGACAATCGTGCGCTCGGCGCGCGCGTGTTCTTCCCCGAGGGGCCGTACCTCGCCATGAAGTCCGGCCGGATCCCTGACCCCGCTGCGGACTACCGCACCCGCTTGGTCGCTCTCTACAACCTCGACGTCGCCGCCTACCACCGGTGGGCGGGCGGAGCCCGACTGCTGCGCGTGATCGTCGCGCCTCGCCAGGCCGCGTGGATCCCCCCGGGCGCCTGCGAGAACCGCATCGGCTACTGGCACCTGCCCGGGGTGCGACTCGTGCTCGCGCGCCACCACCGGGTCTGGTCGGTCGGGGTGTTCTCGCTGATCTCGTGGCGCGGCGTCTACTACGTCGTGCACCTCGGCCCCAATCCGCGAGCGGCCAACGTCGGCACCCTCGACGACCCCCGCCTCGGCGCCGGCGGACCCGGACCCGGCGGGGGCTGCTAGCGCGGAGGGATCAGCGCGCCACTGGCCCCGACGAGCACGGCCGCGCCGGCGAAGTCCTGGCGACTGAGCGAGTTGACGAACGTCGCGGCCGCGTGCGTCGGGTCGAGGACCGCCTGACCGTCGCTCGCCAGTCGCACGGAGGTGAAGCGACCCGAGACGAAGCCCCCGTTCGCAGTGAGCGTCACGTGCAGGATCGCTGACAGCCCAAGGTTCCCCGACGTCGCGAAATCGTAGTAGTTGGTGAAGTCTCCCAGGCTGTAGGCGATCACGTGGCCCCGATACCACTCGATGCCGCGCAAGACGTGGGGCCCGCTGGCGATCACGAGGTCGGCCCCGCTATCGATCGCCGCGTGAGCGAAGGCGTAGGGGTTGCCCCGGTTCTCGCCGTAGAAGTACTCGCTGGCGCGCGTCACGTGATCGGCGTTGGAGCCTTCAGCGCCGGCGTGCATGTAGACCACCACGACGCGGGCCTCACGACGGGCCCGCTGTATCAGAGCGGCCGCCGCGGAGGCTTCGAGCATGTTGTTCGTGTTGTAGTACGGAGCGAAGTCCACGAAGGCGACGCGAACCCCCGCGTCGCCAACGAGAGCGATCTGGCCGGGCAGTCCCGCCTGGGCGATCCCTGCGCTTGCCAGGGCGGCCGACGTCGACGCCACCCCGAGTGCGCCGAAGTCCCAGGCGTGGTTATTGGCGCTGTTGAGAACGGTGAAGCCCGCCGCGCGATAGATCTGGGCGTAGGTGGTGGGCACCTTGAACGCGTAGCACTCCGTCGAACGCGCCGAGCACTTCGACGTCGTCGCGCTCGTCATCGTGCCTTCGAGGTTGCCGAAAACGATCGGTGCGGCCAACGCCGCGCGCACCGGGGCAAAGTACGTCGCGGGGTCCGGGGGAAGCTGGGGCGTGTTGCCGAGTTGGGTGTCACCCACCGCGGCGAGGGTGACGGTGCGCGTGACCGTCGTGGTGGTCGCGGGCACGGTCGTCGTGGGTGTGATCGTCGTGGAGGTGAGCGTGCTCGTCGCGGTGTTCGCGGCGCTCGAATGTAGGGTCGCGTTCGCCACGATTGCGACGAGCGCGACAACGCCGATCGCGCCGAGCGCGACAGGCCCCCTCGACCGAACCCTGTGGCGAGCGTGGTCCGCTACCACGGCTGCGCGGCGCCGGGCGAGCCCGCGGTGTAGACGGCGAAGAAGTCCTTGGTGCTCGGGTAGAGGAAGCGACCCGGGATCTGGTTCGGGTTGGGCACGTCGAGGGTCGGCCGCACCGCCCCCGGGGCCGCGTAGGTCACGAAGATCGGCCACTCCGGATTGATGTCGAGCTGCATCGCGCGCACGCAACCCAGGTCGACCATGACCTGAGCGAGGCTCGACGACGTCTGCGCGGGCGCCGCAGCGTAGATGAGATTGCCCGCGGCATCCACGCCGATCGCGGTGCGCCAGACCGCCGGCACACCGTGCAGCGTGATTCCCCAGGCCGCGTTGTTCGCGGCCAGAGGCGTCGAACGGGCGTTGGCGACGAGGAGGGTGAGATTCTGTCGGGCCATGAGAATGTTGGCGCCCGGGCGCGCCCCCCCGCTCCACGTCACGACGTCGACGCTCCCGTTGGCGTAGCGCACCAGCGTCGCCTCACCGCGCACCATCGGAAAGTAGAGGGTTCCGTGGGTGTAGAAACCGCCGGCGTGGTCGGCCTCGTAGAAGCCCGAGTTGAAGGTCGCGAGGAGACGGCGGCGCGCGGTACTGGGCACCATCTCGGGCCCCCGCGCGAGGGCCGTGTCGCCCGGCCCCTTGTAGCCCGGATAGAGGGCGATCTGGGTCGCCGTGGCGCGAATCCACGCGGCGTAGGCGATCACGCTCGCCTGGGCGGGAAAGGGCCGAAAGTGGGTGAGGTAGATCGAGGGCGTCGGCGACCACGTGTCCGCGCGAAACCAGGCGGTGCACGACTTCGCCGCGCCGTGGGCCACACAGACCGGTGCGGGCGCACGCGTAGGTGCGGCCGCGCCGGCGCCGTTCGACGCGACGGGGCTGACGAGCAGCGCCAGGATCACCCCGGCGAACCGGCGACGGTACCTCATTCACCCCCAGTCTAGGGAGCACCCTGGCCACTGCTACGGTGACCACGACACCCCTCGACGCGAAAGGTGTGATGGCCCGGCGAATCGACGAGATCGACCTCTCGCGCAGCCTGTCGCACGAGGAGTCCGAGCGACGCATCGGAGTCGCCCAGCGGCGCCTGGTGCAACTGCGCCTCACCACCGCGGGCCTGCTCGAGAACCCGCGCGGACCCGGACTGCTCGTCGTCTTCGAGGGCTTCGACGCCGCGGGCAAGGGCGGGGCCATCCGTCGCCTGACCCAGGGCCTCGATCCGCGCCACGTGCTGGTACGGCCCATCGGTGTGCCCACCGAGGAGGAGGCCCGCCACCACTTCCTCTGGCGCTTCCAACCCGCGATCCCCGGCGAGGGGCAGATGACGGTCTTTGACCGATCCTGGTACGGGCGGCTCCTGGTCGAGCGCGTCGAGGGGACGATCGACAACAAGGCCGCGCGCCAGTCGGCGACCGAGATCGTCGAGTTCGAGCGCAGCCTGGTCAACGACGGCACCACCATCGTCAAGTTCTGGCTGCACATCTCCGACGCCGAACAACTCGCACGCTTCGAGAGCCGCGCGAGCGATCCCCTCAAGCAGTGGAAGCTCACCCCCGACGACTGGCGCAACCGCGAGCGGCGCGCCGCCTACCTCGACGCCGTGTCCGACATGGTCGACTGGACCGACCACCCGCGCGCCCGCTGGGACCTGATCCCCGCCGAGAACAAGCACTACGCACGCGTCGCGGTGCTCGAGACGCTCATCGAGCGCTGGACCCACGACCTGAGCGTTCGCGGGGTGCCGGTGCCCCCGGCCCACGGCGGGGACTACCTGCACTAGTCATATCTGGTAACACTGCCGTATGCGCTACGGCATCACGATCCCCTTTGACGGCGTCACCTTGGCCGAGCACCGCGAGTGGTTCCAGCGCCTCGCCGACCTCGGCTACACCGACGTCTGGTCCTCCGAGGTCGACGGCGCCGACGGCTTCACCCCGCTCGCCCTCGCGGCCGCTTGGGAGAGCCGGCTGAACCTCGGCGTCGCGGTGGCGCCGGCCTTCACGCGTGGCGCCGGCCTGCTCGCCATGACCGTGGCGGCCCTGGCCGAGGCTGCTCCCGGGCGCTTCACCATGGGCTTGGGCGCGTCGAGCGCGCCCGTCGTCGAGCGCTGGAACTGCATCACCTACGAGCGCCCGTACCAGCGCACGCGCGACGCACTGCGCTTCCTGAACCGCGCGCTCGCCGGCGAGAAGATCGACGACGTCTTCGACACCTTCGAGGTTCACGGCTTTCGCCTGTCGCGTCCGGTGGCCGTGGTGCCGCCGATCCTGCTCGGCGCGCTGCGCCCCGGCATGCTGCGCCTCGCCGGCGCCGAGGCCGACGGGGCGATTCTCAATTGGCTCGGCGCCGACGATGTGGCCACGTGCCGCGCCGAGGTCGGCGACTCCAAGCTGATCGCCGCGCGCCTCTTCGTGATCCCCACCACCGACGCCGAGGCCGCGCGCACGATCGGGCGACGCATGATCTCCTCGTACCTGACCGTCGAGGCCTACGCCGAGTTCCACCGCTGGCTGGGGCGCGACGAGGTGTTCGCCCCGATGTGGGACGCCTGGGCCCAGGGGGATCGCAAGGCCGCCAACGCCGCGATCCCCGACGCGGTGGTCGACGAGCTGATCATCCACGGCTCCTACGAGGCGTGCCGCGAGCACGTCGGGCGCTACGTCGAGGCCGGCGTCGAGGTGCCAACCCTCGCCGTCATCCCCTGGGGCTTCGACCTCGCAGAGGCCGTCGCGGGCCTCGCACCGCGCTGACCCTACACTGGCCCCGAGAGGAGTCGCGTGGCAAAGAAGAAGTCCAATCTCAAGCGCATCGGGGTCGTCGACACGATGTTCGCCCGCTACGACATGGGCGGGGCGGCCCGCGCCGAGTTGT
>JAJXXB010000058.1 GCA_021781315.1 Actinomycetes bacterium
CGGCCCGCCGACGAGTGGCATCGGATTCGGCAGCGGCATCGAGCGGCTCCTCCTCGTCCTCGAGGCCGAGGGCGTCACCGTGCCGGTTCCCGCCCTCGACGTCTTCGTCGTGGACACCTGCGAAGAGGACGCCACCAGCGTGCTGGTCGACGAGCTGCGCCGGGGCGGGCTCTCGGTCGGGCGCGCCTACGACGCGCGCTCGATGAAGGCGCAGATGAAGGCGGCCGACCGCTCCGGGGCGCGCTACGCCCTCCTCGTGGGCCCACGAGAGCAGGCCGCCGGCGAGGTTACGATGAGGGACCTGCGTGGTGACGAATCAGCGGGCCAGGTGACGCTCTCGCGCGGCGCGGTCGTCGCCCACGTCACCGACCTAGTGAAGAAGAGGCTATGAACGACGTCGACTCCACCTCCCTGCGCGACCTGCTGGTCGCGCGCGTCGCCGAGCGCGAACTCGGCAGCCGGGTGAGCGTCTGCGGCTGGGTGGCCAAGCGCCGCGAGCACGGCGAGCACCTGGCCTTCCTCGACCTGCGCGACCGCTCGGGGATCCTCCAGGCGGTAGTGCCGGGATCGATCGACGTGCGCAGCGAGTACGTGGTGCGCGTCACCGGCACGGTCTCGGCCCGCCCCGAGGGAACGGTGAACGAGCGCCTGGTGACCGGACACGTCGAGTTGACCGACTGCGAGGTCGAGGTCCTCTCGGTCGCCGAGGCGCCGCCCTTCCAGCTCGACGAGCGCGTCGAGGTGGACGAGGCCGTGCGCCTGAAGTATCGCTACCTCGACCTGCGCCGCGACTCGATGCAGCAGAGCCTGCGCCTGCGCGCGCGCGTGAACGCGGCCCTGCGCGCGGCCATGGAGGCCCAGGACTTCTGTGAGGTGGAAACCCCGCTGCTGTGGGCGCCCACCCCCGAGGGCGCGCGCGAGTTCGTGGTGCCCTCGCGTCTGCACGCCGGCGAGTTCTACGTCCTGCCCCAGAGCCCCCAGATCGCCAAGCAACTCCTCATGGTGGGGGGCTTTGATCGCTACTACCAGATCGCGCGCTGCCTGCGCGACGAGGACCTGCGCGCCGATCGTCAGTTCGAGTTCACCCAGCTCGACATCGAGGCGAGCTTCGTCTCCCAGGACGACATCATGGGCTTCGTGTCGCGCGCGGTCCTCGACGCGGCCGAGGTGGCGACCGGGGTGCGTCCCGACTCCATCGACACCATGACCTGGGCCGAGGCGCTCGACCTCTACGGCACCGACAAGCCCGACCTGCGCTTTGGCATGGTCCTCCAGGACCTCTCGGCGGCCTTCGCGACTACCGAGGTGAAGGCCTTCGCCGCCCCCGTCGTCAAGGCCATCCGCGTGCCCGAGGGTGCGTCGTTCACCCGCAGCCGCCTCGACGCGCTGACCGACCAGGCGAAGGCCCTCGGCGCGAAGGGCCTCGCGTGGTTCCGCATCGGCGAGGACGGTCTCGACTCGCCGCTCGCGCGCTTTCTCAACGAGGCCGAAGCCGCGGCGATCTCGCGCGTCGACGACGCCGTGGCGGGCGACCTGGTCCTCGTCGTCGCCGACGAGCACGCCCTGGCCTGTCGGGTGCTCGGCGCGCTGCGTCTGGCCCTCGGCGCGCCGCCGGTCTCTCAGCCCCCGTATCGCTACCTGTGGGTCACCGAGTTCCCGATGTTCGAGGGCCTCGACGACGACGGCAATCCCATCGCCGCGCACCACCCCTTCACGATGCCCCACCCCGACGACCTCGCGCTGATGGAGAGCGACCCGCTGCGCGTGCGCTCCCAGGCCTACGACCTCGTCCTCAACGGCTGGGAGCTCGGCAGCGGGTCGGTGCGCATCCACCGCGCCGACATCCAGGCGCAGGTCTTCCGCTCGCTGGGCATCTCTGACGAGGAGGCCGAGAATCGCTTCGGCTTCCTGATGGGCGCCTTTAAGTACGGCGCGCCGCCGCACGCCGGCTTCGCCTTCGGCATCGACCGGCTGGTGGCGATCTTCGCCGGCGCCGAGACGATCCGCGAGGTGATCGCCTTTCCCAAGACCCAGTCCGGCGCGGACCCCATGACCGGGGCGCCCAAGGAGATCGGCGCGCGCCAGCTGCGCGACCTGCACCTGCGCCCCGCGGTGAAGGGCTAGCCACGTCACTCTTTGACGACGCGGCCGCGCGGCGACTGCGCGAGAGCGCTCCTTTAGCCGACCTGCTGCGCCCGCGCACCCTGGACGAAGTCCTCGGCCAGACGCACCTGGTGGGTCCGCAGGGTCCGCTACGGCGATTCGTCGAGGACCGTCAGCTCGTCTCCATGATCCTCTGGGGTCCGGCGGGCACCGGCAAGACCACGCTGGCACGGATCCTCGCGAGCGCGGCCGGCTACGAGGCCGAGAGCCTGTCGGCGGTGTCTTCCGGCGTGAAGGACGTGCGCGAGGCGATCGAGCGCGCCCGGCGCCGCCGCGGCGAGTTCTCCCAGCGGACCGTCATCTTCATCGACGAGGTCCATCGCTTCAACAAGTCCCAGCAGGACCTGTTGCTGCCGGCGACCGAGAGCGGCGAGATCGTTCTCATCGGGGCGACGACGGAGAATCCGTTCTTCGAGGTGAACGCGGCCCTCATGAGCCGCACGACGCTCTGGCGCCTCCACCCGCTCGACAGCGAGGCTCTCGCCACCCTGGTCGCGCGGGGACTGGAGCTAAAGGGCGCGAGCGCCGACGACGAGGCGGTCGCCGCGATCGTCGCCTCCGGCGAGGGCGACGCGCGCAGCGTGCTGACCACGCTGGAGACCGCGATCGTCCTGGCCGGTCCGAGCCGCCACGTCGGCCTCGAGCAGGTGGCGCGCGCCCGCGACGGTCGTCTCTACCACCAGTCGCGCGACACGCACTACGACCAGGTCTCGGCGCTGATCAAGTCGGTGCGCGGCTCGGATCCCGACGCCGCCCTCTACTGGCTGGTGACCCTGCTCGAGAGCGGTGAGTCGGCGCGCTTCCTCGCGCGGCGCCTGGTGATCCTCGCGAGCGAGGACGTGGGGCTCGCGGACTCCCACGCTCTCGTCGTGGCCGAGGCCGCGGCGCGCGCGGTCGAGTTCGTGGGCCTGCCCGAGGCGCGCCTCACCCTGGCGCACGCCACGCTCTACCTGGCCCTCGCGCCTAAGAGCAACTCGGCGACGCGCGCCCTGGGAGCCGCGACTGCGGCGATCCGCGCCGGGGGAGTCGCTCCGGTGCCGGCCCACCTGCGCGACGGCCACTACGCCGGGGCGGCCACCCTGGGCTTTGGAGTCGACTATCACTACCCCCACGACTACGACAACGCCTGGGTCGAGCAGGACTACCTGCCCGAGGCGGTGGCGGGCCAGCACTTCTACGAGTCGACCGGACACGGCGCCGAGGCGGGGCTCGCCGCGCGCTGGCGCGAGCGCACCTCCCCGGACCAGGGCTCGAACGGGGCCCCGGTAGAGTAAATCCGTGGAAGCCCAAGAACTTCGCTCGACGTTTCTCAACTACTTCGCCGCCAACGGGCACACGATCGTGCCCTCGGCGAGCCTGATCCCCCACGACCCGTCGCTGCTGTTCACCATCGCGGGCATGGTCCCCTTCAAGACCTATCTCACCGGTGAGGAGGCCGCACCCTTCCCGCGCGCGGTCACGGTGCAGAAGTGCTTTCGCGCTCCCGACATCGACCAGATCGGCACCACCAGCCGCCACCTGACGTTCTTTGAGATGATGGGCAACTTCTCCTTCGGCGACTACTTCAAAGAGGGCGCCATCCAGTACGCCTGGGGCCTGATCACCGAGGGTTTCGGACTCGACCCCGAGCGCCTGTGGGTCACGGTGCACGACTCCGACGACCAGGCCGCCGAGATCTGGCACGACCTGATCGGCGTGCCGGCCGATCGCATCCAGCGCCTCGACGAGGACAACTTCTGGGTGATGGGCGAGACCGGCCCGTGCGGGCCGTGCTCGGAGATCTTCTTCGACAAGGGCCCCGCCTACGGCGCCGACGGGGGACCGGCCTTCGGTGGCGACGAGCGGTTCCTCGAGTTCTGGAACCTCGTCTTCATGCAGTACGAGCGCGAGCCCGGCCAGCCCCTGGTCGAGCTGCCGCGCAAGAACATCGACACCGGCGCGGGCTTCGAGCGAGTCCTGTCGATCTTGAACGGGGTCGACAGCGTGTTCGCGACCGACCTCTTTACCCCCCTCATCGAGGCCGCCGCGACGATGGTGAAGACCCCCTACGGAGCCAGCGAAACGACCGACGTGGCAATTCGCCGCATCGCCGAGCACGGTCGGGCCATGACCATGCTCGTGGCCGATGGCGTGCTGCCCTCCAACGAGGGCCGCGGCTACGTGCTGCGTCGCATCATCCGTCGCGCGGTGCTCGCCGCGCGCCGCGGCGGTCACGAGCTGCCCCTTGCGGCGACTCTGGTCGACGCCACGATCGCCAAGATGGGTTCGGCCTACCCGGTTCTCGAGAAGGACCGCGAACTGATCATCGAGGTGCTCGAGCGCGAGGAGGCGGGATTCAACCGCACCCTGCGCACGGGCATGAGCCTCCTCGAGGAGGCTCGCGACGACGTGCTGGCGTCGTCACTCACGATCTTTCCCGGCGACGTCGCCTTCAAGTTGCACGACACGCACGGATTCCCGATCGAGCTGACCAGCGAGATCGTGGCCGAGTCCGGCCTCGCGGTCGAGCGCGACGCCTTTGATGCCGCGATGGCGACTCAGCGCGAGCGCGCGCGGGCCGCGGCCAAGACTCTGCACCTGGCGGATGAGTCGCACTACCGCGACCTGATCGAGGCCCACGGGGCGACCGAGTTCGTCGGGCGTGACGTCACGCGCTACAGCGTCGAGTCGACCGTGATCGGCGTGCTCGAAGGTGAAGGGGTCAGTGAGCTCTTCCTCGAGTCGACGCCCTTCTACGCCGAATCCGGCGGCCAGGTCGGCGACACCGGCACCATCGTCACCGAGTCGGGACGCTTCCTCGTAGCCGACACCCAGAGCGTGGCAGGGGGGCTCGTCGCCCACCGCGGAACCATCGAGGGCACCATCGTGCCCGGTCAGGTCGCCGTGGCCACCATCGACCCCGCTCGGCGCGAGGCCACTCGGCGCAACCACACCGCGACGCACCTGCTGCACGCGGGGCTGCGCAGCGTGCTCGGCGACCACGTGCGCCAGCAGGGTTCCTTCGTCGGTCCCGACCGGCTGCGTTTCGACTTCTCCCACGGCCAGGGTCTGGCTAAGGAGGAGGTGGGAGCGATCCTCACGATGGTCAACACCGACGTCGTGGCCAACGAGGGCGTCGAGACGATCCAGACCTCCAAGGCCGACGCCGAGAAGATGGGCGCCGTCGCCTTCTTCGGCGACAAGTACGGCGACCGCGTGCGCGTGGTGCGCGCGGGCAGCCACAGTCTCGAGTTCTGCGGCGGCACCCACGTCGACCGCCTGGGCGACATCGGCCAGATCCAGATCGTCTCGGAGGGCTCGATCGGTGCCAACACCCGGCGCATCGAGGCCGTTTCGGCCCTCGCCGCCCAGCGGCGCAGCGTGGAGATGGAGGCGGCCCTGGCGAGCGTGGCTGCGATCCTCAAGACCTCAACCGAGAACATCACCCCGGCTCTCGAGCGCCTGATCAGCCGCCAGCGCGAGATGGAGACCCAGCTCGGAAGCCTGCGCCAGGCCCAGCTCTCGGTGGTGACCGACCAGCTCGCGGGCGCCGAGGGCGACACCGTGCTCGGACGCCTCGACGGCTACGACGGCGACGCGCTGCGCAGCGTCGCCCAGGAACTCCAACGCCGCGGGCGCCGACTCGTCGTGCTCGTCGGAGAAACCGACGACGACAAGGTGGCGCTGGTGGTCGCGACCGACGGGTCTCTCGACGCGGTGGCGCTGGTCAAGGATCTCGCCGCTCTGGTCGGCGGCGGTGGTGGTGGATCGACGCGCCTCGCGGTCGCCGGCGGTCGCGACGCGAGCGGCATCGACCGGGTCCTGCACGCGGCCGCCGCCATCTAGTCGTGGCACGCGTCTTGGGCCTCGACCCGGGGACCAAGCGGTGCGGGGTCGCGATCAGCGACTCGGCGCGCACGATGGCCTTTCCCCGCGAAGCCCTCGTGGTCGACGATGCTCTCGTCGAGGCGATTCAGCGCGCGGTCGACGAGGAGTCAGTCGACCTCGTCGTAGTGGGTCGTCCTCTCTCGCTCGCGGGCGCGCCGACCGCGTCCACCGCCCTCGCCGACGAGCTCTTCGCGCGTCTCGAGTCGGCCCTGGCGCCGCGCGGCGTCATCCAGTTCGACGAACGCCTCACGACCGTCGAGGCCAGCCGCTCGCTCTCGGGCGCGGGTCATCGCGCGCGCGACCAGCGCGCGCGCATCGACTCAGCCGCGGCCGTCGTGATGCTCCAGAGCTTCCTGGAGGGCGGCCGTGCGTAGGGTGTGGGCCAAGGCGGGCCTCCTCGGTGGCGTCGTCGGTGGCGTCGTAGGTGGCCTCATTGTCGTTGGCGCGCTATGGTTCGCCCTCCAGGCGGTCGCCCTGGGCGGGCCGGGCAAGCAGGTCATCGTCACGGTCAACGCGGGTGACTCGCTCTCGACGATCGCCGCCGAGCTGCACAGCGCCGGGGTCATCCACTCGGCCCTCGCGTTTCGCGCCGACCTCGTCATCTTCGGCGCGCCCACGGTGCTGCCCGGCTCCTACGAGATCGCCCAGAACTCGTCCTTCGCTCACGTGACGTCCATCCTCTCGGCGGGCCCCAACGTCCAGGAGGTCACCGTGCGGCCCGGCCTGACGCTGCACGAGGTCGCCCTCCAGGTGGCCAGCGCGGTGGGCAACACCTACGCGGAGGCCTTCTTGAAGGACGCCACGGCGGCGGCCGCGGCGAGCCCGTATCACCCCAACGGCTCCCTGGAGGGCCTGATCGGCTCGGGTCAGTACGTCATCACACCCACGATGACGCCGGCCCAGTTGCTCGCGCGCATGGAGGCCTCCTTCAACTCGTTGGCCAGCGCGCAGGGACTCTCGCCCACGACGACGGTGGAGGGGCTCAACGCGTATCAGATCGTGATCGCCGCCTCGATCGTGGAGAAGGAGGGCTACTACCCGCGCAACATGCCCAAGGTCGCCCGGGTGATCTTCAACCGCCTCTCGCGCGGCGGACCCCTCCAGATGGACGCGACCGTGCTCTACGCGCTGGGACGCGACGGCGGCGCCGTCACCCACGCCATGCTCCAGACTCCCTCGCCCTACAACACCTATCTCAACAGCGGACTGACCCCGACGCCGATCTGCACGGTGTCGGCGGACTCACTGGGCGCGGTGCTGCACGCCCCGCCCGGGCCGTGGCTCTACTTCACGGTGATCGACCAGAGCGGCACCGAGGCCTTCGCCACGACCTTCGCCGAGCAGCTCGCCAACGAGAAGCTGGCGGCGTCGCGAGGCATCGGATGAACTGGCGCCTCGGCGTCGTGGGCTTTCCCATCGAGCACTCACTGTCACCTCGCCTGCACGAGGCCGGTCTGGCCGTGGCGGGGCTGGCCGGCACCTCGGAGCGCGTCGCGATCTCGCTCGAGGAGTTCGCGGCCCTCGAGGGCCTGCTCGGCGAGCGCTTCGACGCCCTGTCGGTCACGATGCCCTTGAAGGAACTCGCCGCCTCGCTGTGCTCGCACCTCGACGGCCCGGCGACGCGCACGTCGATGGTGAACTCGCTGCTCTGGCGCGACGGACTGATACACGGCGCCAACACCGATGGTGAAGGTTTCGTCGACGCTCTCGCGGCGACACTCGACCTGGCGCCCGCGGGTCTCTCCGTTGCGGTGATCGGGGCCGGGGGAGCGGCGCGCGGCATCGTCGACGCGCTCGCCGCCCATGGGGCCACGCGCATCGCCGTGCTCGGGCGAAGCGCCGAACGCGTCGCCTGGCTGGCCGAGCGATATGACGTGGTGGGCCCGGTCGACGCCGTCGATCTGGTCGTCAACACGACGCCCGCGCTCGGTCGTGATGACCAGGTACTTCCGGGCGTGACGGCGGAGACCGCGGCG
>JAJXXB010000083.1 GCA_021781315.1 Actinomycetes bacterium
GCATTTCGATGTGTACGAAGGTGCGCCAGCGCGGCGCGCCGTAGACGCGCGCCAGGTTGATCAGGTCCGCATCCACGTGGCTGAGCCCGTCGACCACGTTCACCGTCACGGGAAAGAACACGATCCAGGCGACGATGACGATCTTGGGCATGATCGAAAAGCCCAGGATCAGCACCAGCGGCGAGGCCAGCGCGATGATCGGCACGGCCTGGGAGAGCACGAGCACGGGATAGACCGAGCGCTGCAGCACCGGGATCTTGGCCATCACGACCCCGAGGAACACCCCGAGGAACGCGCCGATGAGAAAGCCGTAGACGGTCTCGCGGATCGTGCCCAGCGCCAGGGGCCAGATCGTCGACCAGTTCTGGGTGACCGACAGGATCGCCTGCCAGGGACGCGGCGCGACGTAGGGCGCGACGTTGAATCCCACCACGATTCCCTGCCACAGGGCGAGCAGGAGAAGGAGCGACAGCACCGGTACGCCGACGTTGCGAAGAATCTTGCGGGTCACGACGCACCGCCGTGGAGCAGGTGCATGATCCGGCTCTTCAATTCGATGAACGCCGGATCGGTCAGGGTCTCCATGTCGCGCGGACGCGCCAGCGGATTCGTGATGTCGGCCACCACGCGACCCGGGCGCGGCGACATCACGAGCACGCGGTCCGAGAGGAAGAGCGACTCGTCCACGTCGTGAGTGATGAAGAGGACCGTGCGCCCGGTGTCGCGCCAGACCTGCAGGAGCCACTGCTGCATGTCGAGGCGGGTCTGGGCGTCGAGCGCGCCGAAGGGCTCGTCGAGCAGTAGGAGGGGCTGGTGGGTGACGAGGGTGCGCATGAAGGCCACCCGCTGGCGCATCCCGCCCGAGAGGGCGCGCGGGTAGTGGCGCAAGAAGTCGCCCAGTCCGTACTCGGTGGCCACCCGGCGGGCCTCGGCGCGATCGACGCTACTCACGCGCCGCGTCAGGCGCGCGGCCATCGTGATGTTGTCCTCCACCGTGCGCCAGGGCACCAGGAGGTCCTTTTGGAGCATGTAGCCCACGTGACCGGTCGCCCCGGTCACCGGCGCACCCTGGAGGCGGACCTCTCCGGCGTCGGGGGCGAGCAGACCCGCGATCACGTTGAAGAGCGTCGACTTGCCACATCCCGAGGGGCCCACGATGGCGACGAAGGAGCCCTCGTGGATCGTGAGCGACGTCTCAGCCAGCGCGGTGGCGTCGCCGAAGCGCTTGGTCACCCCGCGCAGTTCGAGCAGCGTGTTCTCCACCGGACAAATCTACCGTGGGCGTCCTCGCCGCTCGCTAGCGATAGCCCACGAAGATGTCATCGGCCGCGCCCGAAAGTCCCAGCGGATTGCGGGCGCGCACGAACCACTCGCGCCCGCTCGTGCGCCGGAACTCCTCGCGGCCCTGGCGGATCCAGAACGAGTCACCGATCTGCGAGTGATGCGCGGCGAGCGCGTCGAACTTCGCGTCGGTCGCGCTCGAGACGTCCACCGTCACGGCGATCGCCTCGTCCGGGGTCGCCATGTCGATGCCCTCGGCCTCGTCGGCCGGGTCGGGCTCGCGCACGATCCCCTTGGCTTCGTCCTCGGCGCGGCGGCGCTTCTCCTCCTCGGCCCAGCGCGCCTCGTAGATCTTCATCACGCTCGCGGGGATCGCGTTGAAGTAGAGCGTGGGCTCGTAATCGAGCGCGGCAATCGCCGCGAGCGTGATGCGGTGGGCCTGGATGTGGTCGGGGTGTCCGTAGAAGCCGACCTCGTTATAGGTGACGACGACTTGGGGACGCTCCTCGGCCATCACCGCGGCGAGGCGCGCCGCGGCCTCGGCGACGTCGCTCGACCAGAAGGAACGCGGGTCGTCGTTCTGGGGCCAACCCATCATGCCCGAGTCGCGATATCCCAGGCGCACCAGGCGCGAGACCCCGAGGATGGCGACGGCCGCGTCGAGCTCGCCCTCGCGCAGCGCGGCGACCTCGTCAGCGTCGTGTCCGTCGTCGCCGGGCTTCACGCCGCCCGGGGCGTCGCCGTACTCGCCGTTGGTGCACGTCACGAGTACCGTGCGCACACCCTGGTCCGCGAGGACTCGCAAGAGCCCCCCGGTCGAGCTGGCCTCGTCGTCGGGATGGGCGTGGACCGCCATGAAGGTGAGCGTCATGACAGACCCCCGAAGAGGTCGCTCTCGTCGCCCGCGGCGTCGTGGCGCGTCCACGCGCGCTGGTAGTACTCGGTGCCAAAGAGCGTGAGAAACAACGAGCGGTCCATCGAGACGAGATCCGCGTTGTCGATCTGGGTCGCGTGCGCGGCGATGGCGGCCTGCTTCACGTCGACGTAGTCGGTCACGTCGAGAGTCGTGGCCACCAGGTCGTCGGCCACGCCGATGCCCGCGTCGAGGACCCACGCCGGCAGGAAGATCTCGAGCTCGTGGGCGTCGGGCACGAAGCCGCGCAGCACACTCTGGGGCACGATCGGGTAGTAGAGGCGCTCGGGGGCCGTGGCGAGTTCGATCGCGCGGCGCGTCACGCGGTTGGCCATCACGTGGTCGGGGTGGCCGTAGAAGCCGTTCTCGTCGTAGGTGAGAACCACGCTCGCCTTCACGTCGTCCAAGAGACTGGCGACGACCGCGGCCGTTGCCTCGACGTCGCAGTTGGCGAAGGCGTTGGCCGCGTGGTTCTGGGGCCAGCCCGCCATGCCCGAATCGTCGAATCCCAGGTTGACGAGTCGTTCGTAGCCCACCAGGCGTGCGGCCACCTGCAGTTCGCCCGCGCGGGTCGCGGCGGTGGCGAGAGTGTCGTGGTCGGGGTCGTCGCCGGCGCGTCCCGCCGGGTCGATCCCGAACTGGCCGTTGGTGCAGGTCACGAGGACCACGCGATAGCCGAGCGCCGCGTAGTGCGACGTGGCCCCGCCGGTGAAGAGGGCCTCGTCGTCGGGGTGGGCATGGACGCACACGAGGGTGGGGGTATCGGTCACCCCACGAGACTAGGAGGACGCGAGTTGGATGATTCGCACGACGAGCAGAGTGCCGGCGACCGCTAGGTACGTCCCGTTGGCGCCGAGCAGCACCCGGCGCGCCCGCGACGGGGCCGGCGCTTCCAGCAGGGCTAGGCGCGGCATGCGCCAGTCGAGGCGCGAGACCGCGTAGTCCGGTCGAGGGCCCATGCGGCGCAGCCCGATCGGAAGTCCCACCGCCAGGCCCAGCGCGGTCAGCCCGCCGAGCACCTCCAGGAGTGGGATGACCGGCGCCGAGGGAAAGAGGGTCGAGATCATCATCACGACCGAGAGCACGACGAGGACGCCCACGATGACGACGGCGATCGCGTTGAGCCAGCGCGGATTGGTCCAGGGACCTAACGCGGCGCGGTCGTTGGCGAGCAGCAGCACGATGATCGAGGTGCTCGGCAGCATGAGACCGCTCATGGCCTGCACCGCGAGCGTGATGATCCCGAGCGGCGCCCCCGGCAGCAGCGTCACGGTGCCGGCGACCACAAGCAGGCCCGCGAACACTCCGTAGAAGCCCTTGGCCTCTCGCAGGGGGACGTTGAGTCCCTGATTGAACCGGTTGGAGAGGTCACCGATCGCGTAGCTGCTGGCGAGCGTCACTGTCGCGGCGCCCACCACCGAGGCGTTGAGCAGGATGACCGCGAAGAACGTGCCCGCGCCGTGGCCGACGTGGCGGCCCAGTCCCCGGGCGACGTCGAGGGCGTTGACGTAGGCGTTCGTCCCGCCGTGGTGCGAGAGGCCGGCCGCGGTGGTGGCGATGAGCGACGCGGCCACGATCACCACGACGAAGGAGCCGATGACCGTGTCGGCGCGCTCGTAGTTGATCCAGCGCGGGGAGATCTTCTTGTCCACGATGTTGCTCTCTTGGAAGAAGAGCTGCCAGGGCGCGACGGTGGTGCCGATGATCGAGATGATCAAGAGGACGCTCGCCGACGACGCCCCGCCGCGGATGCCCGGGACCGTGAGTCCGTGGGCGAGCGACGCCGTCGCTACGTGCACGCGCAGGACCAGCGGCACCACGACCACATTCGTGGCGACGAAGAGCATCATGAACCGCTCCCACCGACGAAACGACCCCGTCGCGGTGACGGCGAACAGCGCGACGACCGCGACCGGAACCGAGACGTAGGGCGAGACGCCGAGGTAGGTCATCGAGAGCGAGATGCCGATGAACTCGGTGATGATGATGAGGAAGTTGAGCAGCAGGATCGAGCCGATCGACACGTTGCCCCAGCGGCGACCCACGCGCTCGCGGATCAGTCGACCGTGGCCCACGCCGGTCACCGCGCCGAGGCGCACCACCATCTCCTGATTGACGATGAGGACCGGGATCAGCAGCGGCAGCGTCCACAGCAGCGAGTAGCCGAAATTCTGGCCGGCCTGGGCGTAGGTGGAGACGCCCCCGGCGTCGTTGTCGCCGACCATCACGATGAGACCCGGCCCGATGATGGCCAGCAGCGTCAGCAGGCGTGCCCGAGCACCACGACGCTCGCCCACGTCGTGGCCGGCGATGGTCCCGAAGGCGCCGCTGATCTGATTGTCGGAAACGTGTTCGCGGGACATCGCCCACCTCCTTTCGGATCGTCGTGACACGCAGCCACGACCACCAGGAGGCGCTAGTCGCCCAGAAGTTCGTGTCGCGGGTGCGTGAGTGAAGGAACCGGCAAGCCGGTACTCGGGGGTTTCAGACGGACCCCCTTAGAACGTGACCCGCGCGGCGCACTACTCCTCCACCGCGCTCATGCCGAACTCGCGGCGCCAACCCTGGGGCAGCATCACCTCGAGCAGGTCGTCGACCGTGACGACACCGATCATCTGGCCGTGCTCCTCGTCGAGCACCGGCAGGACGGTGAGGTTGAAGTCGCTCATCTTGCGCGCCACCCGGTGCAGGTCCCAGTGGGGGTGCACGTGGGTGAGGTGCGTGCGCGCGACGTTGATGGCTAGTTCGGACTCTCGCGATCGCACCAGCGTCGCGATGGGACAGGCCCCCAGGGGATGTCCCATCCAGTCGAGGACGAAGACCGTGTGCAGGGACTCCGTGGGAGCGCTCGAGCGACGAATTGCCTCGAGGGCTTCGCCGACAGTGGCGTCCTCGGCGACCGAAACGTAGTCGAGGTTCATCAGACCGCCGGCGGTGTCGGCGTTGTAGGAGAGCAGGTTGCGCACGCGCACGCGCTGGCTCTCGGGCAGCTTCTCCAAGATCGGCATGCGGCGCTCCTGGTCGATCTCGCTGATCAGGTCGGCCGCGTTGTCGGGCTCCATGCGAGCGAGCAGGCGCGCCGCGTCGACGTCGCTGCGGCCCTCCAAGAACTCGAGCTGATGGGTGGTGTCGAGCTCTTCGAAGACGTCGGCCTCGAGTTCGCGGTCCAGTCCCACCGCCTCGATGATCTCCTCGCCCTCCTCGTGGCTCGCCTGTTCGACGAGGTCGGCGATCTGGGCGGGGTGCAGTTTGGCCAACTTGCGATAGGGGATGCGCAGCCGCGCGGTCGGCACGTGGCTCACGAAGGGCTCGATCGAAGCGAAGTCGACCAGCGTGTCGGACTTGACGTGGCTCGCGATGCCGGGACCGAAGATCCGTCGCAGGAGCGGGCGACGCCCCGAATCGACGCCGATCACCTCCCAGCGCCCGTTGACCTCGGCCAGTTCGATCTCGTTGGCGATGATCAAGCGCCCGCGCACCAGGTTGATCAGGTGACGCGCGAGCAGGTCCTCGGCGAGCAGGAGTTCACCTGGACGACGCTCGAAGCGGCGCAGGTCCACGCGCCGGCCCTGGAAGGTCACGCGCCCTTCGGCCAGGCCACCGATCTTCTTGATGGGGATGAAGAGGTCACGGCCCTCGATGCGAATGACCGCGCCCACGATCGGCGGGTGCGCGTCGTCGCCGAGGCGCGCGACCAGGTCCTGGACGCGTCCAATCCGGTCGCCGGCCTGATCAAAGATGGGCCGGTGCAGGAACGTTGAGAGGTGAAAGATTTCGGCCATGAGAACCTCAAGACCTCCCAAGCCTACTGTCCGGGCACCGACGGCGACCAGCGACGATGGTGACGACTAGGCGATCTGTGCGATCACGTCGTTCACGTAGTCGACGTCCTCGTCGGTGACGTCGTGGTGGGTCACCAGACGCACGAGGTTCGCCGCCAGCGTGTCGGCCAGCACACCGCGATCTCCGAGGGCACCCACGATCTCGCAGGCGCGTTCGTGGGCGAAGGCCACGATGTTGGTGCGACACGAGGTTGGGTCATAACCCGACTCGGGCCAGGACGTCGCGACCGTCGTGGCGATCGCCCGAGCTCGACGGTGGTCGTCGGCGAGGCGATCGATCATCGAGTCGAGGGCTACGAGTCCGGCCGCGGCGATCACGCCCGCCTGGCGCATCGCACCGCCGAGGCGCTTGCGCTCGACGCGCGCGGCCGCCATCAGCTCGGACGGCCCGGCGAGGAGGGACCCCACCGGCGCACAGAGACCCTTGGACAGGCACGACATCACCGTGGTGGCCGGCGCGGCGTAGTCGGCCGCCGAGATCCCCGTGGCGATCACCGCGTTGAAGAGCCGCGCGCCGTCCATGTGCAGCGGTGTTCCCGCGAGCACGTCAGCGATGGCGGCGAGGCTCTCCCTATCCCACGGCGTTCCCCCCGAGGGCATGTGCGTGTTCTCGATGCTCACCAGTGCGACGTGAGGCCGGTGATACGTGTGGGCGTCGAGCAGCATCGCGACCTCGTCGGCGTCGAGCACGCCGCGCTCGTCGTTGACAGTGGCGAATTGAACTCCCGAGTTGCGCGCCGCCGCGCCGAACTCGAAGTCGACCACGTGCTGGTTGCGCCCGGCGACGATGACGTCGCCGGGTCGAGTCAGGACGCGCACCGCGATCTGATTGGCCATGACCCCCGAGGGCACGAAGAGCGCGGCCTCCTTACCCACGAGGGTCGCGTAGCGCGCCTCGAGGGCGTTGACGGTGGGGTCTTCGCCCGAGCCATCGTCACCCACCTCTGCGCGGGCCATCGCCTCGCGCATCGCCGCCGTCGGCTGGGTCACGGTGTCGCTGCGAAGGTCGACGCGTCTCATCATGGGACGAGGTTACGCCTCTACACTTTGCCCATGAGCGAGATTCCTTCCGACCGACTCCCCATCACCGCCGGGGTGCATGAGCACCTCGGCGTGCGCGTCGTCGAGGGATCCAAGGAGCGCGTCGTCCTGGCCGTCGAAGTCGGACCCATCCACCACCAGCCCTACGGCATCCTCCACGGGGGCGTCTCGGCGCTGCTCGCCGAGGGCGCGGCGTCCTTCGGCGGGGCACTCAACGTCAACCCCGACCAGATCGTCGTGGGCACCGAGCTCAACTGCTCGCACCTGCGTCCCATGACCGAAGGGACGCTCTCAGCGACGGCCACGCCGATTCGCATCGGGCGCAGCGTCCAGGTCTGGGGCATCGAGATGACCGACGAACGCGGGCGCCTGATCAGCGTCGCCCGTTGCTCCCTGCAAGTTATGGCGGCACCACCGGCGCGCTAGGGAGCCGACCTAGACTGGCGAAAAGCCAGTCGAAAGGGCCGTCTTCATGGGAGTTCGCTTTAAGGGTTGGGGTATTGCCGTACCCGAACGGGTCGTCACCAACGACGAGCTCTCCCAGACCCTCGACACCTCTGACGAGTGGATCCGCGAGCGCACCGGAATCCGCGAGCGCCGTATCGGCGGATCGGCCGGATCCCTCGGCGCCCGGGCCGGCGCGGCGGCGATCGCCGACGCGGGTGTCAGCCTCGACTCGATCGACTTTCTCCTTCTCGCCACGACCACGCCAGATCGCATTGCGCCGGCGACGTCAACCGCGATCACGGCCGAGCTGGGACTCACGTGTCCCGCGATGGACGTGAACGCCGCCTGCAGCGGCTTCATGTTCGCCCTACGAACCGCTCAGGGACTGCTCGAAACGGGCAACAAGCGCATCCTGCTCGTGGGCGCGGAGAACCTCTCTCGCTGGGTGGATTGGAACGACCGCAACATGGCCGTGCTGCTG
>JAJXXB010000078.1 GCA_021781315.1 Actinomycetes bacterium
CGAAGGCTCCCCGACCAAGAGGAATCAGACATGGACCTGTTCGACACGCTCGAATCCAACGTTCGCTACTACTGTCGCCGCTGGCCGGCCGTCTTCGCCTCCGCGAACGGCGCGGTCATCACCGCCGAGGACGGCACGCAGTACCTCGACTTCTTCGCCGGGGCGGGCGCCCTCTCCTACGGCCACAACAACCCCGCCCTCGTCGAGGTCGCTATCGAGCACCTGCGCGCCGGCCGGCTGACCCACAGCCTGGACACCTTCACCGTCGAGAAGCGCCAGTTCCTCGAGGCCATGCAGCGCTACGTCCTGGCCCCGCGCCAGCTAGACATGGTCGTCCAAATGGTCGGCCCGACCGGGGCGACCGCGGTCGAGGCCGCGCTGCAGCTGGCCCAGAAGGTCTCGGGCCGGCGCGCCGTGCTCGGCTTCGCCGGCAGCTACCACGGCATGACCTACCGGGCGTCGTCGATCTCGGCGTCGATGGCGGGACGCGCGGTCAGCGCCCACCTGGGGGACTTCGTCGCGCTGCCCTTCGTCGAGCACGCCACCGACGAGGACCTCGCGCTGCTCGAGCGCACCCTGCGCACGCCCGTCGATGGCGAGGCGATCGGCGCGCTGATCATCGAGCCGACCCAGGGCGAGGGCGGCGCGCGGGCCTTTGACCCGCGGTACCTGCGCGCCATCCGCACGATCTGTGACGAGCTGGGCGTCGTCGTCATCGCCGACGAGGTCCAGGCCGGGGTCGGGCGCACCGGCCCGTTCTTCTCCTTCGAGGGATCGGGGCTCGACCCGGACATCGTGTGCGTCTCGAAGTCGATCAGCGGGCTCGGCCTGCCGATGGCGCTCAACCTCATCCGTCGCGGCCTGGACTCGTGGGGGGCCGGTGAGTTCTCCGGCACGTTCCGCGGCAACAACCTGGCCTTCGCGACCTCGGCGCGCATGCTCGAGACCTACTGGGCCGACTCCACCCTGGAGAAGCAGACCGAGCTGAACGGCCGCACCGTGCGCAACGCCCTCGAGGCAATGGCCACGAACGTCGGACGCGACGTCGCCGTGCGCGGCAACGGCCTGCTGTGCGGGCTCGACGTCGCCGACACCGGCCTCGCCGCGGCCATCGCCAACGCCGCCTTCGAGCGCCAGCTCATCGTCGAGACCTGCGGCGCCGGGGACACGACCGTGAAGCTGCTCGTGCCGCTCACCATCGACGAGGACCAGCTGCACGACGGTCTCGGTCGCCTCGGCGACGCCGTGGCCGCGGCGTGCTCGGATCGGTGAACGAACCAACGAACTGGCGAGACCTCGTCCTCGCACTCGATGACCGGCGCCTCGACGCGCTGGCGCGCGCGGCGAGCACGGCGATCGATGGGCTGCGCTGGCCCCACGACACCCCGCGCTCGGCGCTGTCGCCGGCGGCGCTGCGCGCGCTGATCCGCGCCGAGGCCGTCTGTCCCGAGGACGGGCGCGAGCTCGACGCGGTCCTGGGTGACTTCGCTGCGACCGTCTGGCACCACGGCGTCGTCGCGAGCGACGTCGCCTGCGTCGCGCACCTGCATCCGCCGACCCTCGTCCCGGCCGTGGCCACCGAACTCGCCATCGCCGCCACCAACCAGTCGATGGACTCCTGGGACCAGGCGCCGGCCGCCACCGAGGTGGAGCTGCACCTGATGAGCTGGCTCGCCGGGCTGATCGGTTTCGGCGACCGCGCCTCGGGCGTGATGACCTCGGGCGGCACCGCGTCCAACGTGCTCGGCATCACGCTCGCCCGCTCCGCGGCCGCGGCCCAGTCGGGGGTCGACGTCTTGAAGGCGGGCCTGCCGAGCGAGGCGGCCCACTGGCGAATCATCTGCTCGGACCAGGCGCACTTCTCGGTGCAGCGCGCCGCCGCCCAACTCGGCCTCGGTCGCGACGCCGTGGTCGGTGTCGCGACGACCGCCTCGGGCTCGCTCGAGCTCGGCGCGCTCGACGAGGCGATCGACGCCCTGACGCGCGCGGGCGATCGCGTCATCGCCCTCGTCGCCACGGCCGGCACGACCGACCTCGGCGCCATCGACCCCCTCGCGGATGTCGCCGCGCGCGCACGGCGCCTCGGGTGCTGGCTGCACGTCGACGCCGCGGTCGCGGGCGCCTTCCTCCTCGCCGACACCCTGCGGGCGCGCCTCGCGGGCATCGAGCTCGCGGACTCGGTGACCATCGACTTCCACAAGCTCTGGTGGCAGCCGTTCAACGCCAGCGCGCTGGTCGTTCGCGACGAGTCGAGCTTCGACCTGCTGCGCGTTCGATCGGACTACCTCGACCGCGGCGATGAGCTCGAGGGGATGGTGAACCTCGTCGGGCGGTCGCTGGACACCTCGCGGCGCTTCGACGCGGCGAAGGTCGTGGTGACCCTGCGCACCCTCGGCCGTCGCGCGCTCGGCGAGATGCTCGAGCACCTGGTCGGCCTCGCCGCCTACGCCGGCGAGGCGATCGAGGCCGAGCCGGCGCTCACCCTGCTCGCACGCCCGTCGGCGGTGATGTGCGTCTTCGACGCGCCCGGCGCGAGCGCCGACGACCTGCGCGAGGTTCAGCAACGTCTGCTCGCGCGCGGCGAGATGGTGCTCGGGCGAACCCAGATCAAGGGCCGCGCGGCGCTCAAGTTCACCTTCATGAACCCCCTCGCCACGACCGCCGACGTCGACGCGCTCGTGCGGGTGGTCGTCGACGAGCTAGCCGCGGTGCGAACGCCGCGCTAGCGCGACTCGCCTACCTAGCGCGCGCCGCCCGCATCCCCCGGGGCCGGCGGACGGAAGGTTGCGAAGGGATCAGTGACCCGCAGGCTGGTCTCGCTGAAGCGGTAGAGCGTGGCGGGCCGGCCGCCCGCCGCCGACGGCGGCGCCACCAGTTCGGTCGGCTCGATGATCCGCCGACGCAGCAGGACCCGCTGAAGATTGGTTGGTGAGACGACGTGGCCGAGGCACGCCTCGTAGACGACGCGCAGGTGCGCGATCGTGAAGCTCGCCGGCACGAGGGCGAAGGCGAGGTTGGTGTAGGTCAGCTTCGCGCGCAGCCGGTCGAGTCCTGAGCGGATGATCGAGGCGTGGTCGAAGGCGGTGGGTGGCAGCCGGTCGACGGCGAACCACCGGGTGTCCTCGGGAATCGTCGGGTTGACCTCGGTGGAGACGAGCGCGATATAGGCGGTGGCGATCACCCGGCGTCGCGGGTCGCGATCGACGTCACTGCGGGTCTCGAGCTGCTCGAGGAAACCGATGTCGGTGAGATCCACCTTGGTCGCGAGGTG
The DNA here is from genome assembly GCA_021781315.1 of Actinomycetes bacterium. The sequence goes on from JAJXXB010000078.1 coordinate 3,272, forward strand.
CCGGCTGAGCGAGGTGCCCAGGCGCTCGGTGCTGGCCAGTGTCCCGCCGGGCAGCGACCAGGAGCCGAGGAAGGGCTCGCGCGCACGCTGCCACAGCAGGACGTGCACCGACGCCTCGCGCACCTGAAAGACCACCGCGAGCGCCTCGTGCTCGGCGCGACTCGGCGCCTCGGCGGCCGAGGCCGCACGGGCGGTCGAATGTTGACGGGGCGACACGCCCCATAGTACCGTCAGGGACTAGTTTTCGCCTCGTAGACGAAAACATGGGGACGGTCCCCGCCGACGACGCCGCACAATGCCGGCCGCCCGATTCGCCAGGGGGATTCATGCCAACGACCACGCTGTTACCCACCGACCGCCCGCGCGCGCCGTGGGCGGCCGAGATCAAACGCCTCGCCCGCGAGCGCGACGCAGTGATCCTGGCCCACAACTACCAGCTGCCCGAGATCCAAGACGTCGCCGACCACGTCGGCGACTCGCTCGCCCTCTCACGGATCGCCGCCACCAGCACCGCCTCGACCATCGTCTTCGCGGGGGTCTACTTCATGGCCGAGACCGCGAAGATCCTCGCCCCCGACAAGACGGTGCTCATCCCCGAGCCGCGGGCCGGCTGCTCGCTCGCCGACAGCATCGACGTGGCCCAGCTGCGCGCGTGGAAGGCCGAGTACCCCGACGCGGTCGTCGTCGCCTACGTGAACACCACCGTGGCCGTAAAGGCCGAATCCGATCTGTGCTGCACGTCGGCCAACGCCGTCGAGATCGTCGCGGGGATCGCGCCCGACCGGCCCGTGCTCTTCCTGCCCGACCAGTTCCTCGGCGCCCACGTCCAGCGCGCGACCCAGCGCACCAACCTGCACGTCTGGATGGGCGAGTGTCACGTGCACGCCGAGATCAGCCCCCAGGCGCTTCGCGAGAAGGCCCTGGCGGCACCCGAGTCCGAGCTCTTCATCCACCCCGAGTGCGGCTGTGCGACCTCGGCCCTGTGGCTGACCGGGACGGGCGACCTGCCCGGCGAGCGCACGCACGTGCTCTCCACGAGCGGCATGCTCGATCGGGCCCGGGCGACGCGCGCGCCCTCGGTCCTCGTCGCGACCGAGACGGGCATGCTCCACCAACTGCGACGGGCCAACCCGTCGGTCCGCTTCGAGCCCGTGAACCCCGAGGCCCAATGCCCCTTCATGAAGATGACCACGCCCGACGTGCTCAGCCAGTGCCTGCGCGAGGGGACGACCGAGGTGCGCGTCGAGCCCGACGTGCTCGAGCGCGCGCGCCGCGCGGTCGACGCGATGATCGCGGTCGGCGCGCCGTCGGCGGTCGGCGAGTGACCGGCGACGCGGTCCGCTACCTGCCTACGCCCGACCCCACGTGGGCCGGCGCGACCGAGGTGGTGGTGATCGGCGCCGGGGCGGCCGGGCTCAGTGCGGCCCTCAGCCTCGCCCAACGCGGCCGCCGGGTGACCCTGCTCGCCAAGGCCGGCCTCACCAGCGGCTCCACGCCCCACGCCCAGGGCGGCCTCGCCGCGGTGACCAGCGATGGCGACTCGGTCGCGTCGCACCACGAGGACACGATCATCGCGGCGGCCGGGCTCGCCGATGAGAGCGCCGTTCGCACGCTCGTCGAGGCGGCGCCCGCGACGGTGCGCTACCTCGCCGAGCTCGGCGCGCGCTTCGACGCCGGACCGCCCGGCCTCGAGGGCGGCCACTCGCACCACCGCATCGTCCACGCGGGGGGCGACGCCATCGGGGCCGAGGTGCACCGCGCGCTCGCGCACGCGCTCGTAGGCACCGACGTCGTCGTGCTCGAGGACGCCGTCGCGATCGACACCCTGCGCTCGCGCCACGGCACCGTCGTCGGGGTCCTCGTCGGCCGCCGGGGACCCGGCGACCTGCTCGAGGTCGGCGTGATCGAGGCGCGTGCCGTCGTCGTCGCGACCGGCGGTTTCGGCCAGGCCTACACCACCTCGACCAATCCGGCCGAGGTGACCGGCGACGGCCTGGCGCTCGCCGCGCGGTCCGGGGCCCGGCTCGCCAACCTGGAGTTCGTCCAGTTCCACCCGACCGTGCTGCACCTGCCGGGCCACCGGGGTCAGGCGGCACTCATCACCGAGGCCATCCGCGGCGCGGGCGCCACCATCGTCGACGCCAATGGCGAGTCGGTGATGCGCGGGCGCCACGAGCGCGGCGACCTCGCCCCGCGCGACGTGGTGTCCTTTGGCATGTTCGAACGCATGCACGATCCCGCGGACCCGTTGGAGCACCTGTGGCTCGACGCGCGCTCGATCGGCGCCCGTCGGCTCGAGCGCGACTTCCCGACCACCGTCTCGCTCTGTCGCGGGGCCGGCGTCGACCCGGTGCATCAGCTCATCCCCGTCGCGCCCGGCGCCCACTACGCCTGCGGCGGGATCCGCGCGAACCTCGACGGCGTGACCTCGGTCCCGGGCCTCTACGCCATCGGCGAGGCCGCCGCCACCGGCGTCCACGGCGCCAATCGACTCGCGTCGAACTCGCTCACCGAGGCCGTGATCGCCGGGCGCCGCCTCGCGGCGCACCTCGAGCGCGACCTCGCCGATCCTGTCGCCGAGTCGTACGACGACCCGCCGCGCGGCGACGGCGTCGACCCGTCCACGCGCACGGCGACGGCCGCACAACTGTCGGCCAACGTCGGCGTGCTGCGCGATCGCCGCGGTCTCGACGAGGCGCTCATGGCGCTGCGCGGCGTGCCCGCAGCCACCGGCGCCCCGTTCGACCTCAGTCTGCTCGAAGCGACCAACCTGCACACCGTGTCGCTGCTCGTCGCGACCGCCGCGTCGCGGCGCGAGGAGAGCCGCGGCGCGCACCGGCGTCGCGACTTCCCCGACACATCGGACCGGTGGCGCAGCGCGATCGAACTGCGCGTCGTGGACGGCGGAGTCGTCGCCGACGTGCCCGTGGCGGTGGGCTCGTGAACGCCGCCGTGGCCGAGCTCGCGACGGCGGCGGGCCTCGACGTCGCCGACCTCGAGCGTGTGATCGACGCCGCGCTGTACGAGGACCTGCGCTACGGCCCCGACCTCACCAGCGAGACGACAATCCCCGCTTTACGCACGGCGCGAGCCGAGGTCGTCGCGCGCCAGCCCGGCGTGCTCTGCGGCGTGGTCGCCGCCCTCGCGGTGCTCGACGCCGTGGGCTTTCCCCTCGATGGCGCCACCGCGCGTCGCCGCGACGGCGCCACGATCGAGCCGGGTGACGCCGTGCTCGCCCTCGACGGACCGGTGCGGACCCTCCTGCTCGCCGAGCGCACGATGCTGAACCTCATGACCCACCTCTCGGGCGTCGCCACCGCGACGAACCGGTGGGTCACCCTGCTCGCGGGTACCGGGTGCGAGGTGCGCGACACGAGAAAGACCACCCCGGGGCTGCGCCAGCTGGAGAAGTACGCCGTGCGCTGTGGCGGGGGGACCAACCACCGGCTGGGACTGGGCGACGCGGCGCTGCTGAAAGACAACCACATCGCCGCCGCCGGCGGCATCGCCCGCGCCGTGGCGGCGATCCGCGCGAGCCACCCCGACGTGGCCCTCGAGGTGGAGTGCGACACGCTCGACCAGGTGCGCGAGGCCCTCGACGCGGGCTGCACGCTGATCCTGCTCGACAACATGGACCGCGACACCATCGCAACCGCCCTCGGGGTGATCCGCCGCTTCCCCGGCGTCCTCGTCGAGGCGAGCGGCTCGATGACCCTCGAACGGGCCCGCGCGGTCGCCGAGACCGGGGTGGACTACATCGCCGTGGGGGCGCTCACCCACTCGGTGACCGCGCTCGACCTCGGTCTGGACATGGTGGGCTGACCGGCCGCATCGGACCCGAAGCTCACTAGCCTGAGGAACGTCAGCGAGTGAACGGGGTGGGCCATGAGTGATGCAGGATCCCAGTCGAGCCACGCGGCGAGGGCGATGAACGACCGCAACGCGGCGATCATCGACGAGTTCCGCGCCAACGGGGGCAAGGTCGGCGGGAGCTTCGAGGGAGCGCCCGTGCTGCTGCTGCACACGACCGGGGCGAAGTCGGGCGCGCCGCGCGTCAACCCGATGATGTACCTCGAAGACGCCGATCGCGTCTTCGTCTTCGCCTCCAAGGCCGGGGCCGACACCCACCCCGACTGGTACCACAACCTGCGCGCGAACCCCGAGGTCTCGGTCGAGCTCGGTCTGGAGCACTTCGAGGCGACGGCCGTCGTGCTCGATCGCGAGGAGCGCGACCGGGTCTACGCCGCGCAGGTCGCCCGCTACCCCGGCTTCGGCGACTACCAGAATAAGACGGCCCGCGTCATCCCGGTCGTGGAGCTGGTGCGCCACTAGTCGCGCCAGTCGCCGGCGCTATCGTCCGAGTTGATGGACCGCGCACGGCGATTCTGGGGGTGGGGCTACGACGACGCCGGGCTCACGCCCGCTGAGGACGCGGCGCTCGCCGCGCGTATCGCCCCGTTCCTGCCGGTGGACGAGACGCCCATGGCGCCGCCCACGCCCGACGAGATCCAGCTCGCGCCGCCGCGGCTCGCCCCGCCCGGCGCGATCGCGGCGTGGTGCGACCTCGACGACGTCGCCCGGGCCGGGCACACGTACGGCAAGTCCTTCCGCGACGTACTGCGGGCCCTCGAGCGGCGATGGGAGCGCCCGCCGGACCTCGTCGCCTCGCCGCCCGACGAGGCCGGCGTCGTCGCGGTGCTGGACTGGGCCGGTGACGTCGGC